>JBGTCM010000443.1:0-2086 GCA_041748795.1 Pyrinomonadaceae bacterium | reverse complement strand
ACTTTCACCACCGTAGTCGACAATCAGACCTCTGTGGAGATTCACATTTTGCAGGGTGAGCGTGAAGTGGCCCAGGGGAATCGGTCGCTGGGAAAATTTGAGCTGGTCGGGATACCGCCAAACCCGCGAGGCATTCCGCAGATCGACGTTTCGTTTGAAGTTGACGCCAATGGCATCGTTTCAGTGTCGGCGCAGGACAAGGCTACAGGGCGCGAGCAGCAAATGCGTATCACTCCTACTTCCGGTCTCGCCCCGGATGAGATTCAGCATCTGATTCAGGAGGCTGAAGGTTACGCCGATAGCGATCGTCTTGCTAAGGAGATGGTCGTTCTGCAGAACAAACTGGAATCGTTGCTACGTAACACGCAGAAGTCGTTTAGCAAATTCGGCGGTATGCTTTCGGCAAACGACCAGGAGATTGCAGACCGTACATTTAAGGAAGCGGAGCAGGCCTCAAAATCGGATTCACGCGAGGCCATTAACAAAGCGCTCACCGCCCTCGAGCGAGTTGCCGCCCAGCTTACCTCCGCTATGATGAATCCTTCCAAAGGTGTGACGCCCGCAGACGCCGAGGAAACCCGCTAACAAATAAAACGCATTTTTTGTCGCTTTAATTCATAAGAGAGAACGAATTCGGAAATGAGTAAACGAGATTATTATGAAGTACTTGGTGTGGCTCGCACCGCTAGTGATCAGGAAATAAAAAGCGCCTACCGCCGTTTGGCGATCCGTTATCACCCGGACAAAAATCCGAATGACGCCGGCGCGGAAGACAAATTCAAAGAAGCAGCTGAAGCCTACGGTGTGCTTGCCGATGCCGATCAACGGCAGCGTTACGATCGGTTTGGTCATGCGGGAGTTTCCAGCGGCGCGGGCCAAAGTTGGGGCGCGCCCGGTTTCGGTGGCATCGAGGACATCCTCGGCGATCTTTTTGGATTCGGTGACGTTTTTGGCGCAGGACGTCAAGGCGGACGACGCTCGGCCGCCCAACGCGGCGCAGACCTGCGTTACGATCTCGAGATCTCTCTGGAAGAAGCCTTCAACGGGATGACCGCGAACCTTCGCATCCCTCGACTCGAAACCTGCGAAACCTGCAAAGGTAACGGTGCGGCGCCCGGTACGCAGCCGGAAAACTGTAGCAATTGCTCCGGCACCGGTCAGGTGCGTTATCAGCAAGGGTTCTTCTCGGTGGCTCGCACATGTCAGGCATGCCGCGGAGCTGGTCGGGTGGTGAAGTCGCCCTGTAGTGACTGTCGCGGCGCGGGACGCATTGAGCGTGAGAAGCAAATGGAGGTCAAGATTCCCGCGGGAGTTGAAACCGGCTCGCGTTTGCGTGTACAGGGTGAAGGAGAGGGCGGTACGCAGGGTGGGCCGTCGGGGGATCTCTACGTTGTTATCCATCTTGCCGAACACGAACGATTTGAGCGCCAGGGAAGTAATCTATACGCCTCCTTGCCGATTACCTTTGCGCAGGCAGCCTTGGGTTCGGATGTTTCTGTAGGCACGATCGACGGCGAAGAGAGAATCAAGGTTCCCAGCGGCACGCAGACCGGAACAGTGTTTCGTATTAAGGGCAAGGGTATGCCGGTGCTTGGCGGTCGCGGCCATGGTGACCTGTTTGTCTCCGTTAGCGTCGTCACGCCCACTTCGTTGACACGTGAACAACGGAAGCTGCTCGAGCAACTTGCAGTCGTAGAAAACAAGGATCTGGAAGACAAAGGCCTGGTGGATAAAGTTCGCGACATATTTGGATAGCCGAGACCGAGTGGGTCATGTCTAAGAGTCATACGATCCACGAACCACACGAAATGACACGAACAGGGCAACTTTCTCGTGTCGGTTCTTGTGATTCGTGGATCATTTCTTTATCAGCAAATCAAAACGGAGCAACAATGAAGTATCCCCCCAATTCGCGCGTTTCCTGCTTGCTGCTGTTCCTGGTTTTGTTTTCTGGTTCCATAGCTGCCCAGGACAGCATGCAGCGCTGGCGAACATTCGATTTCAGCAAGACTGCGTTGAAGCAGGCCGAGGTCAACGCTGTTCCGCTTGACGAGCTGAAATTGTTGCGCGGCATCGTGTTTGGCCG
>JBGTCM010000442.1:0-3687 GCA_041748795.1 Pyrinomonadaceae bacterium | reverse complement strand
AGACTGATTTCATCACCGGGCCGTGAGATGACGAACATGTCGTCTGACTTCAGGAGTAACTCGCGCACATCGCCTTCGCGTGTATACCTTCCCGGCATAACTTTCCATGGCGATGTAAATTCGATCTTTTCGTAATCGTAACCAAACGGCTCGCGACCGTCGGGTGTTACTTCCCGTGAGAAACCACGCCAGCGTAACTGCGCGCCAACCGGATCCAGTCGAATCATTCGCGGCTGAGTTTCCTGCCCGGACGTGGCCACCAAAATCTGATCCCAAAGAATGCGCATGTTGGTGACGATACGTACTTCACGACTTGAGCTGAGAAACTTGCCGGAGAGATCAACAGTCACTGTTTGCGGGCGCCCGACGGGGATGCCGATGTCTTCTATGACCGTGCGCCACTCACCCTGCGCATCCTTCACCTGGAGCGCCGGCAGCATCATGGCCTTGCCCGCTTGCGTCGCCGCCAGGTTATCACTCGACCAGGCGTAGTCTGTCCAACCGGTCAATAACAAAAGCATGCGCTGATTGGCTGAATGCCTATCTGTCAGTTTCATCGTCAGCGTATGTTTGTCCGCGTACCCGCGAATGCGATCGCGACGGAAATCATCCGGATACTGGCGGTCCATATGCGCGATTCGCGAGAGCACATCATTTCCGTGATCGTCCACGGCGGTGAGCGGTGGCTGCGCGCCGCGCGTCAAGTAAAGTTTGAAAGGACGCGGCGGGTCAGTCAGGCCTTCATTTGGGTAAACCTCCACACCTTCGGGGTGGTCCACCGCAATCAGTTGGAATTGGTCGGCAAACACCGCCTCTTCCAGTTCATTGGTCACGCGCAATTCGTAACGGCCGTGCCGCGCTTTTAACTGGTCGCCGCGGATTCGCACATACTCATCCGGGTCAGGTTTATTGAAACGGCGGGGCTCCTCCAGATGGCCCATCTCGCCGCCACCCAGGAAATCCGTGATGAACTCGAATCGCTCGCCGTTCCACGCGTAGAGATAGGGACACGACGAAGGCTTGCGATCGAGTTCGGTTACATCAAGCGTCACCAGAGTGACCTTCGAATTTGCTGTAGTGGGTGCCCTCGCAATTTCCGTTTCCGATTGCACGATCCCGGCCGGCCAAATTATGCGAACGGCATCTGCCGTCGTGCGTTTCCCCAGGCCGAATAACACATCTGCCGGAGCGGCTGCAGGACTAGCCGAAGACGTCTCAGCTTTTTGCAGCAAGCTCCCTGCGCGAATCTCGATCTTTGTGCCGACGCTGCTTCTGTTACTAACCTTGCCGGTCAACTTAACGCGCAACGAATGATTGGTATTCCCGCCATCGTTCCGCGCGACCTGCAAGACCCCGGAAGTGGAAGGTAACAGCAGGTCTGTGTCTCCATCGTTGTCGATATCACCGGCTCCAAAAGCGCGCCCCAATCCGAATGTGGATGGACCACCCAAATTACCGGCCGCGGCGCGTTCGCTCGCTTCCATCCAGCCGTTTCCCACGTTGCGCCAAACACGCAGACCTTTATCCGTCAACATGATGCAATCAAGCAGTCCATCGTTGTCGTAGTCGAACAACTGAATTGCTCGCGCAGCTTCCGATCCGGCGGGGAGGGGGGCGGTCTTGAACTTTTCCTTGCCATCGCTAAAAACAAAAAGCGCTGGTCCGTTTGCTCGCCCCAGAACGAAGTCGGTGTAGCCATCCTTGTTCACATCGCCGGCAGTCGCTCCACTCCAGTTGCCCGCGAAGTCGAGCCCAACGTCCTTCGAGACATTGCGAAACGTGCCGTCCCTCTGGTTGCTATACAGTTCCAGGGTTTTGCCATAGCTGACCACAAGCAGATCCATATCACGGCGGTTGTTGAAGTCTGTGGGTATGACTGAGACCGCATGGCCGACTGAAGATAACTGCGCCGCCGTGGTGACATCGGTGAATTTTCCATTGCCATCATTCCGCAAAAGCAGGTTAGGCGCGCCCGCGAAGTCATTGGGGAAAAAAGCCGAAGGCTTCTTCGGAGCCTGGGAAAGGTCGGCCAGTCCGGCAATGAAGAGGTCCAGATCACCGTCATGGTCCATATCAACGAAAGTCACCGATGATGGCAGAAACGGATAGGCGGGAATGGCCGCTGCGCCGGTGACATCCGAAAACTTCCCTGCGCCGTCGTTGTGATAAAGCGAGAGACTGCCGTCTCGGATCACGAACAGGTCGGGTTTGCCGTCGTTGTCATAGTCTCCCGCCACTGCGCCAATCGGCGTGCCAGTGAACTTCGCGGCCAGAGCGCCTGACTGTTGTGTAACATCCACGAGTTTACCGGCAGCGCCACGAAATAAGTGTTGCCCGGTAGGAGTTACTCGAAACAGATCAAGGTTCCCGTCGCCATCCATATCGAAGAGAGTAATGTTGCCGCCCAGACCCGCAGCAAGATCCCGCCGGAGTGGCTCATTCCAATTGCTTGTATTGAATTGGCGGCCAAACAGCGATGAAGCAGAATCGGAAACGGAACCACGCGCAGGCTCGGCCGATCCGGGAAGCATTACAGCAGTGGCATCTGAAAAGGTAACGGCCGGGATGGCTCGATCAACCAGTTCAGGTTCCGCGCCGGTTGAAGCGATGGCCTCAGCGTAACGACCTTGTTCAAGATAATTCTGTCCGAGCGTGGTGGCACTGCCACGCTGTCGTAATTCCGTAAAGCGCGCAGTTGCCTTTTGTCCCTCTTCACGCTGACCGGCGCGGATGAGAGCCTGCCCGAGATTGTAGAGCGCCGTGGCATTGTAGGGTTCGGCGGCAAGGGCCAACCGAAAGGCTGCAATTGCTTCGGGGTATTTGCGCTGTTGTGAGTAAAGCTGCCCCACGTTGATATTCGCCCCTACATCATTCGGATCAATCTTCAGGACTTGTTGAAACGCGACCAGGGCTTCGTCGGGTTTACTCTGAACTTTTGCAATCAGACCCAGGATGTAGTGAGGTTGCGGCGACTCAGGCGCGACAGTTGCGGCGTTTTGCGCTTCGCGTTGTGCCGCCACCAGATCCGGAACGTTGAACAGCGCGATGCTGAGATTGATGCGTGCCAGATTCAACTTCGGATCAATCTTCAGAGCGTTCCTGAATGACTCGGCCCCTTCCTTATGCTTGAACTGCTCGAGCAGGGCCACACCGATGTTGTTGGCGCGATAGGCGTCTTCGCGCGAGGGCGGGGTCGTCTGCGACTGACGATGGGCCAGCGAGCCTCCGGCTAATAAGAAGGCTGATACGAATACGGTCGATAAGAGGAGATAGAAAAGATAACTGCGGAAACTTTTCATGGGTAACCCTGGTACGGCTCTGTTTTTCCCGCGTCGTTCGCGGCTTAGCCGCCTTCCGTGCGGTAAGGCTCTGCCTTACCGACCAAGCTCAGATTATTTATGAGGCTGCGCCTCCGAGGCGTAGCCTCGAAACAAAAACCACGTTCCGGAAAGGCAGAGCCTTTCCGCACGGAAGGCGGCAAAGCCGCGCAGACGACGCGAGGTGGTACTGACTTCATTGCCCCGCTTCCGCGAAGACCCGAAGCCTTTTCTATTCTCCGGCATCAATGTTCGCCGGCTTGATGTCGAGCGGAATAAACTGCCGATCGATCAAGTCCTTCATAGTGATCGGCGCTTGCAGGATTCCCGCCTTCACTGCCATGTCATTGATGCGCTGCAGGTCTTCATC
>JBGTCM010000441.1:0-4931 GCA_041748795.1 Pyrinomonadaceae bacterium | reverse complement strand
GAAGAAGCCATTTCAGTTCGCGGCGCCCGCGTCAATAACCTCAAGAATATCTCTTTCTCTATTCCGATTAACCGGTTGACGGTGGTTACAGGAGTGAGCGGTTCCGGCAAGTCTTCGCTCGCGTTCGACACGGTTTACGCCGAAGGGCAACGCCGTTATGTGGAGTCGTTGTCAGCTTATGCGCGCCAATTTCTGGAGCGAATGGACAAGCCTGACGTCGATGAAGTGAGAGGAATCGCGCCCGCGATTGCGATCCGGCAAAAGAATTCGACTCGTAATCCTCGTTCAACCGTCGGCACGCAAACCGAGGTTTTTGACTACCTGCGCTTGCTTTACGCGCGGGTTGGAATCACCTACTGCCGCATTTGCGGTCGTGAAGTTTTCAAGGACTCACCTGAATCGGTTGCGGATGAGGTGTTGGCCCAACTCGCAGAGGGCACGCGATTCTACGTTTTGTTTCCAGCACATGCGGGGCTGGCGGAAACGCGACAGAATGGAGACGCGGAGACACAGACACGCGGAGATACGGAGAAGCAGCGCAAGAAGTCTGCGCGTCCCCGCGCCTCCGCATCTCCGCGTCAAGGCCCCACTCCGCGCCAGGTAATAACGGCCCACATCATGAGCCTTATGCAGCGTGGCTTCACACGCCTCTTCTACAAAGGCCGGATTGTTGAGCTGCAATCGCCTGATGATTTTAAGTTCGACAGTTTCGATGATGTATTTGTGATGGTCGACAGGCTAGTCGCCCGTCCCGACATACGGCAACGGTTGGTTGATTCGCTGGAAATCTGTTTTCAGGAAGGGCATGGCACAGCCAACATCGAAACCGGAGACGAGAAACCCACGCGGCTGAAGTATTCCGATAGATTTGAGTGCAAGTATGACGGAACGGTTTACGCCGAACCGGAACCTCGTCTATTCAGTTTTAATAATCCTTACGGCGCCTGCCCGACCTGCCAGGGGTTTGGCAATACGATTGGCCTCGATCTCGATCTGGTGATCCCGAATCCTGGTTTGAGTCTAAAAGATGGGGCCGTCGAGCCCTGGACCAAGCCACAACACGAATGGGCCATGGACGAGCTGCGGCAGTTTTGCAAGTCGGAAAAGATCTCGATGACTGTTCCCTTTGCACAGCTTTCGCGCAGCGAGCAGCGGGCGATTATCGAGGGCAAGAAAGACTGGAGCGGGATACGTGGTTTTTTTGATTGGCTCGAGACGAAGAAATACAAACTCCACGTGCGCGTCTTTCTTTCCAAGTATCGCGGCTACACACTATGTCCCGACTGCGGCGGCGGCCGACTCAGGCAGGAAGCGCGCGACGTAAAAGTTGGCGGACGCACGCTGACGGAAATTTGTTCCCTCGCCATCAAGGACGCGGCGACCTTCTTCGACGCGCTCGAGCTTTCTACCGAACAAGGTGCGATTGCGGAACGAATCCTGTTCGAGATCCGGCGACGTTTGAGGTTTCTGGTTGAAGTAGGCCTCGACTATCTGACGCTCGATCGTCTGGCGTCGACGCTCTCCGGCGGCGAAGCGCAACGGATTCAACTCGCCACCAATTTGGGCTCTTCTTTAGTCGGCGCGCTTTATGTTCTGGATGAGCCTTCAATAGGCTTGCACCCGCGCGATAACGACCGTCTCATTCGATTACTCGAAAACCTTCGCGACATCGGAAACACTGTCCTCGTCGTTGAACACGACGAAGACATGATGCGCGCCGCCGACCACATCCTTGATATCGGGCCATCGGCAGGCGAACTCGGTGGCCGCGTGATTTACGAAGGCGACTTTGCTGGGCTGATGATCGACGAGGCCTCGCTGACCGCGCGCTACCTCCGCGGTGAGGCTGAAATCAAAGAGCCGAGGCAGCGGCGTCTTCTACAGCAACGACGTCTGACATTGCGCGGCGCTTCAGAACACAATCTCAAGTCAATCGACGTGGACGTGCCGCTCGATATGCTCGTGTGTGTCACCGGAGTCAGCGGTTCGGGTAAGTCGACGATGATTCACGATTGCATTTACGCAGGCTTGAAGAAGCAAAGAGGCGATTGGCAGGGACACGTCGGCGCGTTTGCCAAACTGGAAGGTGGCCAGTTGATCGATGATGTAATTCTGGTTGATCAATCCCCGATTGGACGAACGCCGCGGTCGAATCCGGTGACATACATAAAGGTCTACGACGCCATCCGTGAAGTCTTTTCGTCAACTCGCGAAGCACAGGCGCGCGGTCTCGACCCGTCTCACTTCTCTTTCAATCTACCCGGTGGGCGTTGTGACGTTTGCCAGGGCGACGGCACCGTCACCGTGGAGATGCAGTTTCTCGCCGACGTTGAGCTCGTTTGTGAAGAGTGCAAAGGCACACGCTTCAAGCAACAGATTCTGGACGTGCGATATCGTGGAAAGAATGTTCATAATGTTTTGAACATGACCGTGCGTGAGGCGATTGGGTTCTTTCGCGAAGTGCCAAAGATAACGAATCGTTTGCGTGTCCTGGATGAAGTCGGGCTGGGATACCTTAAGTTGGGCCAATCAGCGACGACGCTTTCCGGCGGCGAGGCGCAACGCATCAAACTGGCGGCACAACTGTCCAAGCGAACCGGGGCTAAGACGCTCTATATCTTCGACGAACCTACGACAGGTCTGCACTTCGACGACATTAATAAACTTCTGGCAGCCTTTCGTGCCTTGATAACCGCGGGCGGATCACTGCTGGTGATCGAACATAACCTCGACGTAATCAAGACCGCGGATTACATTATCGACCTGGGACCCGAAGGCGGCGATGCAGGCGGATACGTGGTGACGACCGGAACACCCGAAGAAATCATGCGAGCGAAGACGTCCCATACCGGAAGGTATCTGAAGGAGCACCTGGCAAAAACCAACGGCCGGCCCCAGAACGGAGCCAAACACGCCGTTTAGATGGTGCACCTGGGCACTAAAGACAACCCGTTTAGATGGTGCACCTGTGCACTAAAGACGCGCCGTTTAGATGGTGCACTTGTGCACCCCGGCAGCGGACAAGTCCGCTTTCTAAACGGATCAAGCATGTAAGGCATTCAAAGTTAAACGGATGTATCTGATTTTCGCTACGCTAGCCACAATGAATTATGATGCTCCCTAATGGCGTCCACAATCCCATCTCGCCGGATTTCCTTTAAGCGCCGGCTCGCCTACATCTCAATTATCTATCTCGTGTTCGTTGTGTTCCTCCTGGGAATAGAAGCCGGAACACGCCTCACGATGGATCATGTATACAGCCTCGATCTGTTCGTCGTTACTCCTCAACAAAAAGCCCAGGTCGCTCAAGGAAAACAATCAGTCATCTTCGAAGGCGATCCTCTGTTGATGTGGCGACTAAAGCCGAACCTGGACCAGGCTTACTGGGACTTCACAACCGTCACAACCAACGCCCAACACCTGCGACACGATCGCCCTCTACAAGCCAAAGAGCCGGGAACGTTTCGCATCATCAGTGTTGGCGATTCGGTAACGTTTGGTTACCGCGTCCCTCCTGTCTGGCCTGAAAGACCAAAGGACTTCAATCCTGACTGGGTTCCCTATCCGACGTTGCTTGAACGAACATTGCGCAAGGCAAACCCTAATCGAAAGATTGAAGTCCTCACTTTGGCGGTTCCGGGTTACACCAGTCACCAGGGGCTTGCCTGGCTTCGACGCGACATCGCTGATTTGGAGCCGGATCTTGTTACGATCAGTTTCGGTTGGAACGATGCAAGCTTTAGCGACGTGCCCGATCGCGAGGCGATTCGAACGGAATGGTACACAGTTGCCACTCGCTGGATGGTGGTCCACAGTCAGGCGTTCGCACATCTGACGAAATGGCTTAGAGCGAAGCAATCCACCGGGGCGCCTGTGCGGAGACCTGTCCCAAGAGTTTCTGAACTGGAATACCTACTAAACTTTCGAGAAATGGTCAGGCTCTCACGAGATCGAGGAGCAGGTGTCGTAGTCATCGGCGCGCCTTATCGCGATCGGACTACCAATCCTCCCGAGGCTGAGCTGATGGGCAGCTACCGCGCTTCGCTTCGTTCCTTTGCACAACAGGACCAGGTTCCCTATCTCGAAGTTCTCGAGTTGACTGAGGCGGCACATGAGAGCAATCAAGGATGGTTTGGGGAGTTGATTCATCCGAACCACATGGGGCATCGCTTGATGGCTTCAGAGTTGTTGAAGTTTATGAGGTCGAATCGGATGCTGGGTGACATGACCGTGCCGGATCTGGTGCCGTAAGAGCTAACGTAATGCAAACTGTTAGTTTGCTGGCCCAGCGCCACCAAGATCTAACCGGCTTCTAACGAACGGTCAGACACGCCGTTTAGATGGTGCACTTGTGCACCCCGGCAGCGGACAAGTCCGCATTCTAAACGGCGAAGGAGTGTGAAGTGTACAAGTGGCGTCCCAGAAGCGGGTCGGTCCAGCGCCAATTTTGGCTTGTCACTTGTCACCTGTCACTTGTCACTTGTACCCTAACGACATGACCCTCAAACAGACGATACTTTCTGACCTGACAGCTTCCATGAAGGCGCAGGATGCGCCGCGCACATCAACGCTGCGAATGGTAAAAGCAGCACTGCAGAATCGCGAGATTGAAAAAGGCGGTGAGCTTGATGACGAAGAGATGGCGAAGTTACTGCGCTCACTCGTCAAGCAAAGGCAGGATTCAGTGGAGCAGTATGCGAAAGCCGGACGTGAGGAGCTCGCTGAAAAGGAGCGCGCGGAGATCACTGTGATTGATGCTTACTTACCACAGGCGGCCTCACTTGAAACTATCGAAGCTGCTGTTGCTGTTGCTATTTCAGAAACGGGCGCCAGCTCGATGAAAGATATGGGTAAGGTGATGAAGGCGGCACAGGCGGCGCTGGCTGGACAGAACGCCGATGGCCGCATGATTAGTGAGGTCGTGAAAGCGA
>JBGTCM010000440.1:0-4170 GCA_041748795.1 Pyrinomonadaceae bacterium | reverse complement strand
CCCTCGAATTCTGAGGAATGGGCTGTCCAGTTCCAGCTCCAAATCGTCGGCGCAAACGCCCGCAAGATCTACCTTGATCATCCACCCATCTTCACTTCGATAGACGTCGGCGGCCGGGTTCCATAAATGTCCGGAAGGCCTCACGCGATGAGCAACGGTCAGCAGGGCGACCTCTCGATTTCGATTTGGCATAGTTGGTTGGCTACAGCATAAGTGAAATCTCGGTTGAAAGGTAGGACAGACATTCCTGTCTGTCGAACGTGCGTTACAGACAGGAATGGGTCCTACATTTAACTGCGCTTACCGTGACACACATGCGTGTGTCGCTGCGAGGACTGGCAGGAATGCTGTCCTACCCGAAGATCTTGCCCCAGAAGGACGACTCTTTCGAGATGTCCTCGATGGCGCTTGCCAGCTCGTGGTCGGCTTCCGTTTCCACAGCAATGTCGCCCATGGAAACCATGCCCAGCAGTTTTCCGTTTTCGTTTACCACCGGAATCCTGCGCACCTGCTTGTCGCCCATCTTTCGAATTGCGTCGACTACGCGCTCATGCGGTCTGGCTGTGTGCAGGTCGGTTGACATAATTTCTTCAGCCCGAATCGCTTTACATTCCTTGCCATCGGCCACCGCGCGCAAAATAATGTCGCGATCCGTGATTAAGCCTATTACCTTCCCGTGAGTTTGATTGCCGCTGGTCCGGCGTGTCTCCGCAGTGGCGTCTCCCTTGCCGTTGGCGGCATAGTCGACCACCGGAATTACACCTGTATCTTCATCTCTCATCATCACGGCAATTTCGTGCAGAGTTGTGTCGCGAGTGGCGACTGCCAGGTCGCGAGTCATTATGTCGCGTACGCGCAGCCGGGATCGTCCACTCCCCACTGAAGGTCGATCGTAATAGGCCGGACCGCGACGTACGTCGCGTCCTTCGTATGAACGCGCGCGAAAATCCTCCTGTGACCGACTATCTCCACTGGGATAATCGTTGTATCGCGGTTCGTTGTATTCATAGTCGGCCCGCTCGCCGAACCTCCCCAAACCGCGACGGTTGTAATCTTCGTTTAACCTGCCGCGATCCTGAAAAGGCTGGCTGTAACTCCAGGGCCTCTCTCTTTCAAACCGGTCCTGCCGGGACTGGTATTCGAATTCATCATCATAGTCGTTGCGGTATCTGGCCATGTTCCCCTCCTCGTGTTCAGAAAAAAAGTAAAGCCTCGCGCGAAAACGAGGCGAGTATTGCGTTTCGTTTAGGGGGCTGAACGCAGATCATGGTCTGCGAAAACAAGGGGGAATAAATCTACTGGAGGGAACGTGGGGGACTTATCCTAAAATCTTTCAACGGTCGATTGGAGCGCCTCCTTGGAGTGCGGCGGCTCGACGCCGCTTTGGCCCAGCCTCCGTTTACCGAAAGGTTAAGCGATTTCAGCGCCGTTCGGCGCCAGGCCGCCGAAGACCAAAGCGGCGTCGAGCCGCCGCACTCCAAAGAGTTACCGCAGTGGCGCTTCAATCTCCGCGATCAATTGCACTCTGGAAGTTATATCAAGCGTGCCCACTTCAATCGGAGTCGACGCCCCTACACCGGCTCGCATTGATTGCATCTGGTCCATCTCGTAAACGGGGCGGGGCAGGTTTGTTCCTTCCTCCTGGACCTCGACGATGCGAACCAACCTGCCACCCAGTGCCTGGGCGATCACGCGCGCTTTGCCGACGGCTTCACGCGTCGCTTCCCCCAGTGCCTGATCGCGCGCGGGCCGATCCTGCCGCAGGGTGAATGAAAGCCCGGTAACATCATTTGCGCCGGCTTGCGATGCCGCGTCGATTACGTTTCCAACTTTCGTTAGATCAGGCATCGTGACGGTCACACTGTTGCGAGCTTCGTAGCCTGTGATCGTGGGAGGTTGGTTTTCGCGATACACCCTCATTGGTTGCAAGCTGTAGCCGCTGGTTTTAACCTCCGCGCCTGGCCCGGCGGCGCTTTTCAGCGCGCGCACCACAGCATCGCTCTTATTCGCGTTGTCCTGTTGCGCTTCGATCGCGCGTTTCGCCTGGGTGACGACCGTAATCGTCAGTATCGCCGTATCCGGTTGCCTTCGTATGATCGAGTCGCCGCTGACAATCACTCTGGTGAGCTCGCGCGATCCGCTTTGGCTTCTTGCCTGGCCGGCGGCCGGCGCTCCGGCTAAAGGGCGCATCGTTCGCACTTCGAAAGGAGTGCCCTCCATGTAAGTGGTCATTACGTCGGGCTTCGTATCTCCGACGGCCTCAACTTCGTTCGACTCACCGAACCATTTTTCGTTTTCGAAACCCTGCTTGTTGAGAATCAAATATTTCTGGTTGTCGGAAACGATCACCCAGCCACCCGGCTCGACCGTTCGTTGCAATCGTCCGCGTATCGTGACCTCTTTAGCAAAAGACTGCCCCGCAAGGAGCGTCACCATAGCCACCGCGCCAAGTATTGTTATTAATTTTCGTTTCATTACTAATTCTTTCCCTTCATACCATGTTCGTGGGCGCGTAATCCCGCCCAGAGGAGAACGAACGAATTACTGATTCTTGCGCTTGGGCTACTCCCTGGAGTGCGGCGGTTTGAGGCCGCTTTCGCCAAGCCTTCGTGATTTTGCGACTCTCTGAAAGTCCGGAGTAACGTAGCGCGCAAAGCCGCCTCGAGCCGCCGCACTCCAAATTTGGCCCTCTAATACTGTTTTGTTACGATTCATGTAATGCAATCATTCGATACTGAAAACGGCGATTTCGCGCACACTGGGCGAGATGACCAAACGATAATCATCGGTCGCGTGGAAGATTTGCCTCTTGGGAGCTGCAAAACTATTGAACTTCCAGAAGGACACGAGCTTGCCGTCTACAATGTTGGTGGCGAATTCTATGCCACCAATAATTTCTGCCCGCACAAGGGTGCGCCATTGGCTGAAGGCACATTGTGCGGCAACGTCATCGAGTGTGATTGGCACGGTTGGCAGTTTGATGTGCGCACAGGCGAATGCCTAACCGTTTCAGAGAAGATTGAGACTTACCAGGTCATCGTTGAGGATGGCGTGATTAAGGTAATTAAGTAGGACAGACATTCCTGTCTGTCGGTCTTTGAGTACGGACAGGTTGGGGGACAGAAAGAGTAATGGAAAATGATATATGGGAAATCTTGCTCTTGATCCCACGACGTGAATGCGGACGAACGACAGACAGGAATGTCTGTCCTACTCACCGTCGTTTCCGATTGCTTCCACCGGACAACAAGTGAGCGCTTCTTCACACGCCGCTTTTTCTTCTTCAGTGGAAGGCTGACTAAAGACAAACGAGTAACTGTTAGCATCCGACCGCATGAAATTCTCCGGCGCCGTGTCGCGACAGACGTCACAGTCTATGCAGGTGGAGTCTACGTAATAGGCTCCGGACACATTCTCTTTTACGCGGTCGTTACGATCGGGCAAACAAAAACCTCTCCAAAACAAGTCCAAAGTCCAATGTCCAAAGTCCAATGTCTGTCTGGCCATGACGCCCTGTTAGTCCAGGGCTTCTCTGGCTACGCGGACTTTGGACATTGGACATTGGACTTTGGACTTTGTTTACGGGTGCGTCATTTCTTCCGGCTTAACGAGATTGTCAAAATCTTCACCGCTCAAAAAACCAAGCTCTACTGCCGAGTCGCGCAGGCTGATGCCTTTCTTATGCGCGTTCTTCGCCACCTGTGCGGCTTTGTCGTAACCGATGTGCGGGTTCAGAGCCGTCACCAGCATTAGTGAATCTTTCAAATGCTCGTCGATCTGTTCGCGATTCAGTTCGATACCTTTTACACAATACTCGAGAAAGCCATGAGAAGAGTCGCGCAGCAAACGAATCGAGTGAAGCAGGTTGTGAATCATCACCGGCTTGAAAACGTTGAGCTCGAAATTGCCTTGCGAACCGGCAAGCGTGATGGCTACATCATTTCCGAAGACCTGCACTGCCACCATTGTGATCGCCTCACTCTGCGTCGGGTTAACTTTACCGGGCATAATTGACGACCCAGGCTCATTCTCGGGAATGATCAACTCGCCGAGACCACATCGCGGTCCCGACGCTAGCCAGCGGATGTCGTTTGCGATCTTCATCAGCGAAGCGGCCAGCGTTTTCAGTGCCCCGCTGGCAAAAACAATCTCATCATGGGCCGAGAGGGC
>JBGTCM010000439.1:0-1556 GCA_041748795.1 Pyrinomonadaceae bacterium | reverse complement strand
CGACGTATAAGTGCCCACGTAGACCAGCAGTTCGCCGCGACGCTTGGCGCCAAACACGCTAGCGGATGTTGGAAGCGCGAGGGCCAGCCCACCCAGACTCGCGATCTTCAAAAATTCTCGCCGTGCGAGATCGTCAATCATGGTTTTGTGGTCCACGTTTAATTTGTTCTCCTTGGAGTGCGCCGCCTTGTCGGCGCTTTGGCCAGCGGCGGCTTGGCGCCGCGACTTGGCGTCAGATCAACTTCAGTGCAAATGTCCCAACCGATACAAAGCTGCGACCAGTCGCAGCGGGCCAAAGCGCCGACAAGGCGGCGCACTCCAAGGAGTAGCCTATTACCCGTTCACGACTCAATACACGCTTGCACTTTCTTGTAAACGATCGAGACGATCTCCCGCGCCGTGTTTTCATTCTCTGCTTCCGCAATCACGCGGATGATCGGTTCCGTATTTGATCCTCTCACCAGAAACCACCCATTGGGCAAAGTCACTTTCACACCATCGCGCAGATCGATCGGATAGCTCGAATATTCATTACGTAGCATTCTCAGCACGGCCGCGATCTTGTCTGAGGGACAGGCAAGTTTCTCCTTGACCATGCTGAAGTGAGGAAGACTATTCACGAGCTCGTTGATTGTTTGATCAGTTTCGGCCATCAGGTGCAGAACCAACGCCATGCCAGTGAGACTATCGCGGGCGAAATTGATGCGAGGGTAAATAACGCCACCATTGCCCTCGCCGCCAATGACGGCATTTTGTTTCTGCATCTCTTCGGTGACGTTAACCTCGCCTATCCTGGTCAGGAACACCGGACAACTAAATCGTTTGGCAATCTCCTCGAGCACTAAGGTGGATGATAGATTTGCAACCACCGGCCCCAACTCTCTGCCCAGAACATAAAGCGTTGCCAGCAGGAGCGTGTAATCCTCGCCGATAGGTATTCCCTGCTCCGAGACGATGGCCAGCCGATCTGCGTCCATGTCCTGGGCAAACCCAACATCGGCTCCGTGATCTTTAACGGCGGCAGAAAGGTCACCCAGATTTTCCGCCACTGGTTCCGCCGGTCGCGGGAATAATCCGTTTGGAGTAACGTTGATCGGAATGACTTCAACACCCAAAGCTTCGAGTAGCTTTGGACCAACCAAAGACCCAGCGCCATTACAGGCATCGAGCACGACACGCAAGCGCTTTTCGCTTTCAGGCAGCGGTCCAAGTATCTCAAGGATTTTCTGAATATGGAGATCGGTCGCGCCGGAAAACTGTTCAACCTCTCTCATTTCCGCCCCGGCAACTTTCGTGTACTCGCCCTGGTGATAAATGTCGAGCATCTCACGCGCCTGACCGCTGTTTAGAAAGAGTCCGTCACCGTTAATGAACTTCAGGGCGTTCCACTCTGCCGGGTTATGACTGGCGGTAATCGCGATGCCTCCCTGCGCGCCATGATGTCGCACGAGTAACTGAATAGTCGGCACCGGGCACATTCCGATATCGATGACGCGACATCCACTGGACAAGAGCCCTGCGATGACCGCTTGCTTCACCATCTCACCTGAGGTGCG
>JBGTCM010000438.1:0-2046 GCA_041748795.1 Pyrinomonadaceae bacterium | reverse complement strand
GAACAGGGCGGGCCTTGGCTCAGCACTAGCGAAAGAAAAAGCGGCGTCGAGCCGCCGCACTCCAAATAGATCGCGTAGCACAAAGAATGGAACCGATGTCGTCCGCACTTGCCGTACTCACGGCCATGATTACTCCCGCAGTGTTGATCTCCGCCTGCGGGAGTATGATTCTCTCCACCTCTCACCGGCTTGGCCGAGTAGTGGATCGTGTACGCGCACTCTCCGACAAACTTGACGAGCTTGCTACCAAGCCCCAGATCGATCCAGTTGACGTGAAAGACCGTCAGACCATCATCTTCGCCCAGATGGATAAACTTACCAGCCGTGCGCGTATTCTTCAGCGCTCGATGGTCACGTTTTATCTTGCGCTTGGTATGTTTGTGGCCACGAGCGTGGCAATTGGAGTCGTAGCCGTCGTCGGTAATTCGCGTCACAACATCGTGCCTGTTATCCTCGGCCTGGTAGGGGCTTGCTTTCTTTTTTACGGCAGTATGTTGCTGATTTTTGAAGCTCGATTGGCGCTTAGTACGATCCATTTGGAGATGGATTTCATCTGGCGGCAAACGACGAGGGCCGCTCCGGCAGAGGTGGTGGAACAACACAAACCACACTTCATTCATTTCCGCCGTCACAGGTAAACGCGAATGCTTTGCAGATAAAACGTCGCATGAGACCTACCTATCTATCATTACTCGAGTCCGGACAACTCTTGCAGCGCGTGGAAGCACTGGAAGCGCTGCTCGAACGCTGCACAGTCTGTCCGCGCGACTGTCTTAACAACCGGCTCCAAGATGAAATTGCGGCGTGCTATTCAGGCAGGCTGCCAATCGTTTCCTCCTACACTCCTCACTTCGGAGAAGAGCCTGCTCTTGTTGGTAAACACGGCGCCGGAAACATTTTCTTCGGCAACTGCAATTTGCGTTGCGTCTATTGTCAAAACTTCCAGATCTCGCAAACACACAAACAGCAGCTCGCCAACGAAATTACCCACGAGCGACTTGCGGAAATAATGTTGGAGCTTCAGACAAAAGGCTGTCACAACATCAACTTCGTTTCCCCGACCCACTTTGCGCCGCAAATGGCGCGAAGCGTGTTTCTTGCCGCTGAACAGGGCTTGCGCCTGCCGGTTGTTTACAACACCAACGCGTATGATTCAGTTGAGGTTCTGCGGCTGCTTGAAGGGATTGTAGACATCTATTTGCCGGATCTTAAGTACGCGGAAGATGAAGCCGGTTACCAATACTCAAAAGTGAAAAGCTACAAGGAGTATTCACGTCTCGGGATTGCCGAGATGTACCGGCAGGTTGGGGACGAACTGGTTTATGGCGACGATGGTCTGGTAAAGCGTGGCCTGATTATTCGACTGCTGGTCCTGCCAAACGACATTGGAGGCGTGCGCGAGTCCCTCGAGTGGATCCGTGACGAGCTGAGCCCGCGCGTGGCTGTGTCGTTGATGGCCCAGTATTACCCAACTCACCAGGCCGCGTCGAACCAGCGCTTCGTGCTGCTCTCGCGCCGCATTTCGGAAACCGAATGGATGCGGGCAGTCAACGCGCTCGATGAATTGGGAATGCAGGAAGGCTGGTTACAGGAATTCGACGGCGCCTCATTTTACTACCGCCCCGACTTCGACAATCCGGATACACCTTTCAAAGACATTAGGGACTTTACGTAAGATTGACGGATGACCGAGGACCGGAGACGACGGTAGTCAACCCGGTCTTCCGTCCCCGGTCTCCCTTCGCTGTTAACCCGTCCCCGGTGTCGTGTCGGAATTACTCCTCCACCGTAACGCCGCGCCAAAAAGCGATTCGATCCTTTATCTCGGCAGCCGCCGGTTTTGGATCGGGGTAATACCACGCCGCGTCGCCATTCACTTCACCGTTTGCGACGACGTCGTAGTAACTTGCTTCGCCCTTCCACGGACAGGTTGTGTGTTTAGTGCTTGGTTGAAGAAACTCCTGCTTTACCGACTCAGGAGGAAAATAGTGATTACCTTCGACGACAACGGTGTCGTCACTTTCAGCGATGGTTGTGTTGTTCCAG
>JBGTCM010000437.1:0-3217 GCA_041748795.1 Pyrinomonadaceae bacterium | reverse complement strand
CTGGAGCGGGGAATTGTTTAGACTATTTCGTCTATAAACATTAGGTCCCTACGGGACGGGGAGATAGCCGGAAGACTTTGCCAAGGCATCGCTTATAACCTTGCATTCTTGAAAGTTGGAGAAGAAATGAGCACTGAAGTTGTCATGCCGCAGATGGGCGAATCGATCGCCGAGGGGACGATTACCAAGTGGCTAAAGAAGGTCGGCGATAAGGTCGAGCGCGACGAGCCACTGTTCGAGATATCGACGGACAAGGTTGACGCGGAGATCCCCTCGCCGGCGGCCGGCACTTTGACTGAGATCCTTTTTAACGAAGGTGACACAGTCGAGGTGAATAAGACTGTTGCGGTGCTCGACGGCGGCGCTGCCGGAAGTGCTCCTGCTGCTTCAACTGAAACACAGGCGACAACTCCCGCGGAGGATACGAAACCGGAGCAGACGCCAGCCTCGCCAGCGCCTGCTGCGCCAACACCAACCGCGGCGCCTCCTGCAACGCAACCTGCTGTTCAGCAAGCTAAACCCGAGGAACCGCCGGCCGCTACGCAACCAGAGCCTTCGCCCAAACAGACGGAAACTCCGTCGGCGAAGCCGGCACCCGCAGCCGGCAACGGGAGCAGTGCAAATGCCACGGCGGAGGACTTACGCCGTACAAAGTCGAGCCCGCTGGTCCGCAAGATTGCGCAAGAGCATGGAGTCGATATTGCGCAGCTGGAAGGCACCGGCATGAGTGGCCGCGTAACCAAGAACGACATCCTAAGTTTTATCGAATCGGGTGCGCCCTCAGCACCACGTGTCGCAACCGGCAGCGCTTCAGTGCAGCAGGCGGCCGCCCCATTGAAGCCCGGTGAAGGAGATCGAGTCGAGCAGATGTCTGTGATGCGCAAGAAGATTTCGGAGCACATGGTCCAATCGCGTCGCACTTCGGCGCACGTGACTACAGTCTACGAAATTGATATGACGCGCATCGCCAAATTGCGCGATCAGCACAAAGACGACTTCTACGAACGTACCGGAACCAAACTCACTTTCATGCCGTTCATTTTCCAGGCCATTACCAACGGCCTGCGAAAGTTTCCCATCTTCAATGCGCAGGTTAGTGGCGACCAGATTATCTACAAGCGCGACATCAATCTGGGGATGGCGGTCGCTCTGGATGGGGGTCTGATTGTTCCGGTTATCAAACGCGCCGACGATCTGTCAATTTCCGGACTGGCGCGCGCCGCAAACGATCTTGCCGACAGGGCCCGCACCAAACAACTCAAACCAGACGAAGTGGGCGGTGGCACGTTTACCATTACAAATCCAGGCGTATTTGGCGGGTTGTTTGGAACTCCGATCATCAATCAACCGCAACTGGCAATACTCGGCGTAGGCAAAATTGAGAAACGCGCCAAGGTCCTGTCTACGAATGAAGGTGACGACTTCATGGCGATTCGTTCAATGGCGTATTTCGCGCTCAGCTTCGATCATCGCGTGATTGACGGCGCTGACGCAGAACGATTCCTGGCGTACGTGAAAGAGCTTCTCGAAGCCGGCGATTTCTCGCTTTAGTTGGCGACACGTTAGAGGCGTATAGAGTACAAGCTTTAGCTTGCCGCGTCGGGAAGAAGCGGCTTCTGAAATCAGGAGTCGCGGTTACCAAGCAGCAAGCTAAAGCTTGTACTCTCTACGCCTCTAAGCGTTACGCCGGTAAGATTCGCGGTGATAGACCACTTTGTTAGGTTTATCACCGCGACTTGTTTTATCACCCTCCGAGTTATTGCGATCGAATGGCAATTCGATGATGAATGCTTTGGTGATGTGTAAACCCCTTGACTTAGGCTGACCATAGGGCTAAGAAGTGTCGGATCGCTACGCAGGACGGACAACAGTTGATCGAAATTGGTCGTCAGATATCACACGAACACGGCTCGGACGATGAGCTGTTCCACTGAAAAAGTTTTCAATAAGGAGATAGTCACTTATGCCAATCCCGAAGTTCAAATTGTTTTCTTCCCTCATGCTTGCAGTTTCCCTTTTTGCCGTTTCAGCATCCGTCGCGATCGCACAAGACACAACAGCACCGCAGGGCGCGCGCACTGTTGCCAGCGGTCAGAAGATGAAGGTTAAAGGCGTCGTTGTCAGACGCGATTCGGATACGTTCATCGTGCGTGACATTAATAGTGTCGACACCACTATTCGTCTCGACGATCGCACCAGCGTAAAAACCAAGGGTGGTTTCTTGCGCAGTGGCTCAAACTATGGGCAGACGCAGATTTTGCGTGGATTGAATCTTGAAGTAGAAGGCCGTGGCGATACTTCGGGTAACCTGTTGGCTGAGAAAATCAGGTTCAACGAATCCGATCTCCGCGTAGCTCGCGCTGTCGAATCCCGCGCCGCGCCGCTGGAAACGAAAGTTAGTGAAGTCGAACAAAACGCGCAGCGTCTCTCCGGACAATTGGATGAATTGGCTGCCGTGGCCAACACAGCCAAAGGTGGAGCGAAGGCAGCACAGGAAACCGCAGATGCAGCAGTGCAGGGTGTGAATGTTACTAACGAGCGCATCTCGGCCCTGGACGACTATGTACCGCAGTCAGTGCTGGCGGTTAATTTCAGGACCGGGAGCTCGGTGTTGTCACCTGATTCAAAAATGAAGCTTGACGAGATCGCCACCAAGGCACTCAATGCCAAGGGCTATGTGATCGAGGTTTCGGGTTTCGCTGACGCCACCGGCAGCGTGGAAAGAAACCGTGCGCTCAGCCAGCGCCGGGCAGATGCTGTTATCCGTTACCTGGTTGAGAATCACAGCATCCCGCTGCGTCGCATCATTACGCCGTACGGGTTTGGCGAAGCTAATCCAATTGCGGAAAACACTTCTCGCGATGGACGCGCACAGAACCGACGCGTTGAAGTGAAACTGTTAGTCAACAAGGGCATCCTGCAACAAGCCCCGACGATGACCAGCTCAGGCGAGTAGTGCAGGTAACCCAAGAGGGGAAAGTTGTTGGTTGAGGCAACGAACCAAAGCCCAGCCGGCACTAAGGCCATGAATCATGCCGCCGGAAAATTTGTTAACAAGACAAACTAAGGCCAGCAACCTTGGCGGCATGAGGAGTGGTTTGATGAATATCCGAGCGGGAAAACAATTAGGGCCGGCGCTGCTGTTTGCGGTGCTGGCTCTTTTTTGCGTCGTGGGTTCAGCCGGCGCACAAACGATCAGAGACCTTCCACCGCCACC
>JBGTCM010000436.1:0-2187 GCA_041748795.1 Pyrinomonadaceae bacterium | reverse complement strand
GGTCCAAAGTTGCCATCGACACTTAGCGCATAACCAAGATCAGAGAGGCGTTGCTGCATTGTTTTAACGTTCACCCCTTTGCTTCCCTGGCGCAAAGGCGAACCGGGATAAGCAGGCGACGAACCGGCCGCATCGACAACTGGCGCCGGTGGAGTCGCCACCGTGCCGGAATCACCAACGGCGTCGTTCTTGTTCAAAAACTTCTTCGCCAGGTTGTAATACTTCGTCCGATCGTCCTTGCCATTGAAGCCGCCATTGATTTTGAAAGTGATGGCATCGAAAGCAGGCACCTGCTGGGTCTGACCTTTCCTTTTAATTGTGACAATCTGTAGTCCCTTATCTGCCAGTTCGTTGAGGCCGTTAAGTTTCCAATACTGGCCCGCGATTCGAAAGCCAACCTCTTTTGTGGCGGCCACCGTTGGATTGTTAACCAGATCAAGTCCCAGCAGGTCACCATATCTCTGATAGTTTGCTCGCCCGGTTAATTGAATTGGTCCCCGGCCTTTGTAACGCTTGCCATCCCCGGGCTGCGTGTTGCCGAGATCTTTTCGTCCTTCGTAGGCAGCGCCCGAGGCAATCTCTTCCATGAAACGAAGCTCTCCGGATTCATGGGCCAGTTGGGCCAGGAATGCCGCTTCGCGCAAATAACTGGTGATGGCAAACTCCTCCATCGCCTGTTGAATGAAGGGCAGATAAGCGTCGCGCTTTGCGGCAGCGCAATTGGGCATAATTTGTTTCAGTTCGTCATCGGTGACCATGTTCTATCCTCCACGGGTGAAACTGATAGCCAAACGTGTGATCTGATTGCTTGAGGTAGCCAACGCGGCTCAGGTTGTCAGGATGAAAGCCGAAAGCTGCGTCAGATTATCCGCGCGGTTGCGCGGTGTCAATGTGCTTTTGAGTCACTTCGTTTAGAACGCGGACTTGTCCGCTGCGCTTGGATTCATTGAACCTACGGGCGCACAAGTGCGCCATCTAAACGAGCACTGCGCCGGCTATTCTCGTTGATCCCTGGGAACGTAAGGCAGATCGCGAGCGCCTATGTATTCGGCGCGAGGACGAATCAACTTGTTGTCGGCATATTGTTCGAGAACATGCCCGGTCCAGCCCGAGATACGACTCACAGCAAAGATGGGTGTGTAAAGGTCGAGAGGGATTCCCATCATGTAATAGGTCGACGCTGAGAAAAAGTCGACGTTTGGATAAAGGCCCTTCTCGCTCTTGATCACGTCTTCAACCTTGCGCGACATTTCATACCACTTGGAGTCCCCGGCCGATTCACCCGCCTGTTTCGAGAACTCGCGCAAGTGAGTTGCACGCGGGTCTTCAGTTTTATAAACCGCGTGGCCGAAGCCCATAATCTTTCGCTTCTCGGCCAGGGCTTTCTTCACGAACGGCTCTACGTTTTCAACTGAACCAATCTCGAGCAGTGTCTTCATCACGGCAGTATTTGCGCCACCGTGTAAAGGACCTGACAACGCTCCTACTGCTGCGGTCACGGCGGCGTACATGTCTGCGAGCGTTCCCGCAACCACGCGAGATGTAAACGTTGAAGCGTTTAGTTCGTGATCAGCGTGAAGGATCAAGCACACGTCGAATATTCGCACATCGCGCTCTGAAGGCTTCTCGCCTTTGAGCATGTAAAGGAAGTTTGCGGCAATGCTCAGCTCTGGATCAGGTTTAACCGGCTCCAGGCCATTGCGTATGCGATCGCTGGCAGCAACGATGGTCGGAAATTGAGCAGTTAACTTAATTGCGGTCCTGACGCTTGCTTCACGAGACAAGTCGCGCGCGGTTGAATCGTAAAACTCACAAGCGGAAACCACGGTCCGCAAAACATCGATAGGGTCAGCTTCTCGTGGAAACTGCTTCATCAGCGCGATGATCTCAGCAGGCAGTTCATACTCAGCGCGCAGTGATCTCTCTAATGATTGAAGCTCCGACGCAGTGGGTAGCCGTTTATTCCACAGCAGAAAAACAACTTCTTCAAAAGTGGATTGTTTGGCGAGGTCATGGATGTTGTATCCCTGGTAGATCAGTTCGCCTTTTTCGCCGTTGACATCAGAGATAGATGAGGTGGCAGCCGCAACTCCCCTCAGTCCGGCAGCGGAACTTCCGGCTGGCGTATTTGCTTTAGTAGTCATGCGTTGAACCGAAGATAACAAACAGTGCTAATCAGTGACAAGC
>JBGTCM010000435.1:0-2661 GCA_041748795.1 Pyrinomonadaceae bacterium | reverse complement strand
GGCAAACACGAGACCCTCATATCGCTTGTCATCCATCAGACGCATGAACAAATCGAAGTTTGGAATACGTTTCCTTTCGGGATCGTCCAGGTCTTCGTTGTCGCCAAGTCCGGCGCAGTGGGCCACGATCACTTTCACGCCTGCGTCGAGCGCACGCCTGAGCAACAGAGGATTGCCGAGTTTTTGATCCTCATCGGCCTCGACCGCCTTCTCTTCGCCGCCATGACTCAACAGGATCAGATCCAGCTCCTTCATCTTTTGATAAAACGGATCACAGCGCGGGTTAGAGGGATCGATACCCATGGCATTCGGCAGCCATTTGACGATGCGCGCGCCACGTTTGGCGCAGCGCTCGAGTTCAGCTAGCGCATCGGGCCGGTAAGGATTAACCGAAATGTTAGGAATGAACTTCTCCGGATACTGATCGGCAAGTTTGAAGACGTACTCGTTCGGCACGTAGAACTCGGTCTTCTCGAGATTAGGTGTGCCGTCCGGCGAATAGTTTTTATCGAAGGCGAGCAGACGAAATTTACCGGAACATGGAAGGTGCTCGACGAGATTCACCAGTCGGTTGACCATTCCGTCGTCTGCATCTGCTACGTCCTCGACTCCGGCGGCGCTGAGATACACCTTGAACTTTAGATGGTGAAATGGATGCCTCCAGGAACGCATCTTGGGATTGACGAAATTTTTTGAATCACCCGTCCCAATGCCGGCCACGTGCGTGTGGTGATCTACCAGACGGGCGGGATCGATGCCCTCGCAGGCGCGTTTCACCAGATCAGCCGCCTTCGGACTAAGGCGATCTTTTAGTTCTTCCGGTTGGTTACGAGAGGCGCCGCCAAGGCGATGGATTAGGCACATTTTTCTCTGGGTAGCCTTTGGTGTGTATCTTAAACAGGTTCAGTTGGAGTTCCCTTAGCAACGTCGTATCACGAAAAGCAAATCCACGAACCACACGAATCAACTAGAATCTCATTAGTGTCATTTCGTGTATTTCGTGGATCGTATCGTTCGCCAGTTGGTAAAGCAAACTGTTAGTTTGCGTGGTGTTTCGATACTGCGCCGCTATCGAAATGAAAGTCAAATTACACGAACAGGTCGCTTTACAGCCCTTGCGGTCTGGCCGCTTTTTGGGCTAAAAGATGCTCAGCACAACCAATACCTACCGCCTCGGCCACAAATTGCCTCTGTAGCACGAGCGAAGTAAGTTTCCTGTCCGACAAAGAGAGGAGAAGTGTCTTGAACAAACTTCGCGCAAAAATCGTCGCCAACGTCTCGTTGCTCACAACTTGTTTGCTGTTGAGTCTATCCAGCACTGTTGCCCAATCGACAGTTTTCAATATCCCTGCCACTGACGTGCAGTCCCCGGGCAAGGTCTTTCTGGAGGCCGACTTCATCATGCACTACGGCGGTCTCAGGGAGGGTGGCTATCAGACTTACGGACCGCGCGTCGTCGTGGGCCTGCCGGGAAATACAGAGGTAGGCATCAATGCGTTCTACACCAGAGCATTGCCCGCCGAGCCGATTGAGATTCAGCCGAATTTCAAGTGGAAATTTTATGAAAATGAAGAACGCGGATTGGCGTTCGCGACCGGTGTGCTTTTTACAATCCCGATAACCCGGCGTTCTTTAGGAACCGATTCTGCGCAGATCTACGTCGTCGGCAGCAAAAGCTTCACGGGTACATATGCGCCTCGAGTTACGTTTGGAGGTTACAGGTTGGTGGGTTCGTTTGACGATGAGATCGACAAGAGCGGAGTGATGCTCGGTTACGAACAACCGATCACCAAAAAGCTTTCATTCGTCACTGACTGGTCCAGCGGTAACAACGACTATGGATATCTAGTGGTGGGAACCGGGATCACGTTCTCGCCCAAGAGCCTGCTGTACGCCGGTTACAACTTTGGGAATCAAGGCCGTGGCAACAATTACCTGGGCGTCTTCTACGGCCACACGTTCTAACCATAGGAGTACCTCTTTGGAGTGCGCCGCCTTGTCGGCGGTTTGGCCGGTTGCGACTGGTCGCAATCAAGCCACGCTGGAAATCTCCATCGATAACAATGAAACTTGCCCCCACGAGCGTGGCGTCAAGCCGCCACGGGCCAAAGCGCCGAAAAGCGGCGCACTCCAGGGACGCCCTTCGTGGGAGTAAGTGCTCACTATAAGCAGAACCTGCCTTCACAAATCGTCTGATCGAGTGGACGCCGATCGCTCGGCGCTTCGCGCTCACGCAGCTCCGGCGCCAACGTCTCCGTTTCACTCGGCTTGCCGATCGCGATCATCGCCTCAACCTTATACTCTTCGGGGATGCTCAGTTCGGAACGCGCGCGCGCGTAATCAAATCCTTGCATGCCGTGTACGACCAGACCTTTGAGCCAACCCTGCAGGGCAAGGTTTTCCCACGCCGAGCCGGTATCAAACGAGTGTGTGATTGAAGGTTCGCCATTCTTATCGAAAATCGTTTTGGAAATAAACAGGACCAGAGCGCCGGCGTTTTTGGCCCAGCTCTGATTAAACTCAACCAGTAGATTGAAAAACAGCGGCCATTCTTCCGTATCTTTGCGAGCGTAAAGCATTCGCCAGGGTTGGTTGTTATATGACGAAGGCGCCCAACGCGCGGCTTCGAAAAGACTCATCAAATCTTCCTGCGCAATCGGC
>JBGTCM010000434.1:0-4443 GCA_041748795.1 Pyrinomonadaceae bacterium | reverse complement strand
CTCCAATGGGAAACCCGCCCAACTTTCGTTGGAGCGGGTTTGTTCCTTTGAGCCGGCAGTTCAATTAAAGGCGCTCAGCAGTTCACTGAGCAGCCCGGTTAGGGTTTTCCCTTTTTGTCGCCCCTCGGTCTGTCACCCTGGTTATTGTTCTGCGGCGGAGGTCTTTCACCTTTCGGCTGGACGACAACCTTCGGAGGATCCTTTGGTGGACGCTTGTCGTCCCCTTTCTTCTGGGCAAAGGCACCCATCGAGAGCAAGCCCCCGATCGCCACAGCCAGTAATTTTCGCTTTAAATCGTACATCGTGTTTCCCATCCTCCTCATGCATTTATCAAGCGCGCATGGGAGGGAGAGCAGAGACGCGCCGGCCTTATTCGAGCAAGAACGGTGCCAAAAATACGGAATTCCGTATCCCGTTATCAGGCCTTAATAAACCAAAGCAATAATACATATCAAACCAGTTGTGCGCACCGTTTCGCACCATTTCGCACGGTATCGTGCAGCCAACACCCCATATTTTAGCGACGTAACGTGGCGCTCAAAGTGCCGACATTACCGCTCCCATCAAAGACGCGCAGGCTCACCGTGTGTTCGCCGGCAGCCAGCGCCGGCACGTCCACCCAGTAACGTTCCTGACCGCTGTCGGCAATGCCATCGTCGGGGAACAAGGGGATCCAGGGCGCACCATTCAGACTGAAATCCGCCCGCTTGATTTTGCCCGTCGCATCGGTCACGTCAAAAACGACTCTGGGCGGTGCACTGGAGACAACGCGCACCACCGGCGGGGTGTTATCGATGTCCACCGGTTCACTTAGTCGCTCCCCTGAAAGCGCCTGGCCCATCGGGTTATCAAGCGCATCAGATGCGACGATGCGAATTATGTACCGCCCGTCGGCGAGGGTCGCGCCGTCAATCGTATAGAAGTTGTCGGTCAGCTTGTCCTTTAACAACCGAAAAGTATTTTCGTTCAAAGCTCGATAATAGATTGAGTATTCAAGCTTGTCGCCGTTTCGATCCTCGGCCTGCCATTGAAATGATCGTGCGCCCCGTTGGAAGAGCCGGCGCGGCGGCACGGAAGCAACTGCACCGAAAAGAGCCGGATCTAAACCAGACGACTCCAGGTTTGGATCAACCTGAATCTGAGCAATTTGCTGCAATCCGACACCAATCGGCAAAGCAGTGATCGACAGCACCTCAGGTGCCACGTTTCGAGGAAGGTATGCGAGGCTAGTGTCTTCCACCCACGTCTGGCCCGATGCGCCGCCGGTTTTCAGGATCGCTCGCCACTGGATGAAACGCGCGCGCGGACTGGTGATTTGGTTCCCCTGGGGATCTCTATACGAACCACTCCAATCGCTCCACGTTGCATCAGGTCGTTCGCCATTTCCACTGCGCGTTTGCAACTCGACGTTGCCACCGCCACGCCACCAGATTCGACCCCAGGCGGCCGTGAGTTTTGCGTCACGCACGGGCGACTCATAAGTGCCCTGGGCAACGGCATCATTCCCGAAGCGGAATAGTTTTCCCTGATTGCTGGAGGCTGCATAGACCTGACCCGCACGCGCAACAAACGATGAGATTTGTCCTTCGCTCGACTGCAGCAGCAGCGTGTCACGACCGTCATTTGTGACCGAATAGACACGGCCTTTGTCGGCCGTCCCGATCAAAACGCTTCCCGGTTGTAGGCCGGCGGCTATGGCGAAAGCTGTTATCGAAGGCGAACTCCAAACCACATCGGCGCCGCCATCAGGCAGAATGCGAAAGACGGCACTGCGAGCCGCGGAAAGATCGGCGCGGCTACGCGTGGGCTGGCCTTGCGCTTGAATCGGCGAACCACTTTCGTCGATGGCTGTAATCGTCACCGTTGCCGTCGGCTGAGTCCCAGCTCCTTCAGACGCTTGCGTTATTGGTCCTGCGGATGATTGCTGTCGTCCTGAAGCAGCGTCACTTAGTGCAAGCGCATAGATGGAACCATCAGGAGCCGGCGCGAGGGCATGAATTTCCCGCAGGTTTGCGTCAAATAATGCGAAGACCTTTCCATCCGGCGAGATGCGAAGAACCAGTCCGCCGGGATCCGTGCCCGCTATCAAGTCACCCTGTGCAGTTACCGCCAACGAGATAACGTGTGTTTGATTAGTAGCAATTAATAGAGAAGACTCGGGCTGCGCTCCGGCGGCACGCACACGGTACAGTTTGCCGTTGTCGCCCGTGCCAATTGCCAGTGCGCCGTCGCCAAGCACTGCCAGAGACCAAATGTATTTATCGGCGGGATCAAAGTAGACGTCTGCCTGGCCGCTGGAAGTGATTCGATAAACTTTCCCGTCCGGGGATGTGCCGGCAAACAGCGCACCATCTTTTGCAATTGCC
The DNA here is from genome assembly GCA_041748795.1 of Pyrinomonadaceae bacterium. Taxonomy (GTDB): domain Bacteria; phylum Acidobacteriota; class Blastocatellia; order Pyrinomonadales; family Pyrinomonadaceae; genus PSRF01. The sequence continues at coordinate 2,077 of JBGTCM010000434.1, read as the reverse complement.
AAAGCTGTGACGTCGAGTTCGTTAGCGTCATAGAACAACGCGCCACGTCCGTCCGGGGTAATTCGAAAAATTTTTCCGTCGTGGCCGGTGCCCAGAAAGACATTGCCCTGACTGTCCGCAGCACTGGACCAGATGAACGCCTGGTCCGTGCTAAACACCTCGGTAAGGTTCGGGGCTAAAGTTAGAACTCCGGTGTCGCTGATCGAAACGCCCTTGGCATCGCCTTTTAGCAACTCAGCTCGCCCACTCGTTTCCCAGATCATTGGTTGGCCCGAGTAAGTAGCGGAGGAAGCAATGCCAATGAGTAACAAACACACCGCAAAGCCGGCCAGATGATTTCGTAGTTTTGCTTCAAACATGTTTTGAGTTTTCAGTTTCCTATGTATTTAGCGTACAGCGATCGCGCGGTGTTGAGCTCACTCGTCCCTCGAATAATCGAACGCGCGTCCTGAAACACTGTAACTTCAAATTCTCCTGTGCGAAATCGCAGAAGATACTCGTTAAACTTTACTTCGCCGGCGGCTTTTAGTCTTTCGGCGAGCAGCGCGAAATCCACTGAGGTCGAATGTCCGGGTGAAATCTGGACCGCGTTTCGGCCGCACAGCACCGCGGCGAATTCGCTTGAATCAGCTTCAAGCGTCGTAAACTCACTACGCGCGCAGGTAGCGCAATTTTCCGATCGCGGCCCGGGATTTATTTTCCGCCATTCGTTTCGCCAGACATCAAATTGCATCAGCGAACGATGCAGACTTTCTGTTTGGTCCGTCAAAAGCTTCAATGCTTCTGACACCTGAACGGCCGCAACAACACTAATGATCGGCATCAACACGCCTGCCGTGTCGCAGGTGGGGGCGCTGGCCGCCGGGGGCGCTTCCTCGAAAACGCATCGCAAGCAGGGTGTTTGATGCGGTTGAACCGTCATTGTTACGCCGTAAGAACCAACTGCCGCGCCGTAAATCCAATTAATTTCATGCTTCACGCAGGCGTCGTTGATCAGGTATCGCGTCGCGAAGTTATCGGTCCCGTCCAGTACGACGTCGCAGTCCGTAATCAGGCGCTCGATGTTTGAGTAGTTGGCATCAACGATTTCCGCTTCCACGACTATCTCGGAATTTATTTCGCGGATGTGATTGGCAGCGGCGACTGCTTTTGGAGTTCGTTCGGCTGCATCTCTTTCCGTGAACATCGTCTGTCGCTGAAGGTTTGACGCTTCAACAAAATCACGATCGGCGATTCTTAGTGTGCCGACACCTGCGCGCGAGAGACTTTCCGCCTGCGCGGAACCCAGCGCCCCGCAACCAACTATCAGGACACGCGCCTGCAGTAGCTTTTGTTGGCCCGCGGCGCCAATCCCACTGAATAAAACCTGCCGGCTGTAACGTTCAGTCATGCTCTAGTTAGTAGGACAAACATTCCTGTCTGTCGATTTTTAGCGACCCCGACGTAACGGAGACGAAACAAAGACAGACAGGAATGTCTGTCTTACTGCGCCGCTGCTCGCATTACTTCTACCGGCGCATCGATTCCCGTCCACAACCTAAACTGTTCTCTCGCCTGAGTCACAAGCATTTCCACTCCGCCAATCGTCTGACAACCCGCCTCACGTGCCTCTCGCAAAAATTGCGTCTCGCTTGGATTGTAGACTAAGTCATACGCCAAGTGCGCCCCGCGAAGCCGGGCCGCATCGACGGGAGTCTGCGATTGAAACTGCCCGGCAGTTCCCAAAGGCGTGGCGTTGACGACGACGTCGAAGCCGTCAAAGCCCGCTCCTTCCAGATCGCGCCAATCAGACCCGAACTTCCTCGCCAAAGCGGTAGCTCTCTCTGGGGTGCGCCCAAAGACAGTGACGTGCGCATCTTTGTGTTGCAAAGCCCAGACTGCCGCGTTCGCCGCCCCGCCGGTCCCTATCACGGCGCACCGTAGACCGCGCAGGTCTGCCAGCTTTTCAGACAGCGGTCCGATAAAGCCGACAACGTCTGTGTTGTAACCACTGAGACCGTTGTCGTCGATTAAAATTGTGTTCACAGCTCCAATTTCGCTGGCCACGGGTTCTATCCAATCAAGGTGGTCCATCACA
>JBGTCM010000433.1:0-5478 GCA_041748795.1 Pyrinomonadaceae bacterium | reverse complement strand
TTTGAACCCGACTCGACGGGCATGTTTGAAACGATGAAGCGCGGCATCCCTTCCGGAGTAAACCCGTTTGCCGTGTTCATCGTGATTCCGTAGCCATGCGTGTAGATCAGTTTTTCGTTGATCCAGTTGCGTGAAGCATCGGGAAGTTTCTTCACATCGATCTCGCGCGCCGCGACCATCGTCTGCCGGATGCTGCCATCCAGTTCATAGCGGTCCACATCGACATCGGGGAAATCGTAATAGGTACGAATTGCCTGGATTTGCTTAAGCGTGTCCTGCAGCGCTCGCCAGTCCCAAAGTCGAATGTTTTCCAGGGTGGCGCGGTTGTTTGGCAGATCTAGAGCTGCGATTGAGTTTTCGGCAGGAAACTGGCGCAGCTCAACCTGTTCAAGTCCGAATGCACGACGTGTCCACGCGATGTTGTGCTCGATGTATGGCGACTCGCGGCCCAGCTCGTTTGGTTTGACGATGAAACTGCTGACGTAGGAAGGCACTATGAAAACGCCGATCACGTAAACGACCGCGGGAATTGCAATCGCGAGAATAAGTAGCTTGAGACCTCGCTTCGTGAATGCGTTGACGATCGCAATCAGGGCGGCGATGACCAGGGCAATGCTCACGAAATAAAGGGCCGGCAATAAGTAGTTGGCTTCGGTGAATGTAACGCCGGAAAAAGTCTGGTGATCGTTCCACAGATATGGGAAGCGCGATAGATATGTGCGCCAGCCGAGCATAACCATGAATACTGCAAGCGCAATCGAAACCGCGGAAAAGTAGCTCTTGCTTGAAGTGCCGGCAGTCTTTAAAACCTTCTCGGGTACTGCCAGCAGCGAATAAGCAATGGCTGCACACAGCACTACGAAGGCCAGAGTGATCAGCCAGGAGCTGATCAAATCGTAGACGGGAAGTGAAAACAAATAGAAGCCGATAGGCTTATTAAAGATGGGATCTGGAAGAGTGGCTGGGCTTTGATTGAAATAAAGTGCAAACGCCTGCCACTGGTCCTTCATCGCCACGCCGTAGAAGAGTCCGAAGAGGATGGCGATTACCCAGCCCAGCGGACGCACATAACTCTGTGGGGAGAACTCGACTGGTTGGTTGTTAATGATGATGGTGCGCCGGGCTGCGGTTTGAGATGAAAAAGCTTTCTCGAGCACCCAAAATGCTGTACGCAACAGTGCGATAGTTATGACGACGAAAGCTATACCTAAGCCGAGTTTGAGTTTAAAGATGTACCAATAGACAGCCGAGAATCCGAGTGAAGCAAACCAGGCAGCGGAAAGGTAGACAGCGAGGCTGCGCGACGCCGCCAGGAGAAGCAGAAGCCCGGCAACTACCAGCCAGAGACGCCAACGCCGCCGTTTGGGAGGCATGACATCAATGACCTCGGTGTCTCTTAAAGGAAAAGGATCGCTCAAGTGGAGTTAGCATACGCTTGATCGGTGAACCGCTCAATGCCGTAGGGCGCAGTAGCCCGACCGGCGTAACGCAAATTGTTAGTTTGCGGACCTGGCGAAACGAGCTCGCTTGAGTTTTCAGTGTCTGTAACGAATCGTCCGCAAACTAACAGTTTGCGTTACGCGGTCTCGCTACTACGCGGAAGCAGCCGTGTGTATAATGCGCGCGACCTCCCAGTCATAGACTAGACGGTTTAACTCGAAGCATTCCAGGCAGAAAGAAACTCAATGCTCGCGCCAGAAACAGTTTTACAGGGCCGTTATCGCATTATCCGGCAACTGGGTCAGGGCGGTATGGGCGCGGTCTATGAAGCGCTTGATGAACGCCTCGATACAGTCGTCGCCCTCAAGGAGACGCTTTTTACCGACGAACGTCTGCGAAAGCAATTTGAGCGAGAGGCGAGATTACTTGCGCGGATGCATCACCCGGCGTTGCCGCGTGTCAGCGATCATTTTTCTGAAGGTGAAGGCCAGTTTCTGGTAATGCAGTTTATAGCCGGTGAGGACCTGGACCAGATGATGAAGGACAAGCAAGGTCCTTTTCCGCCTGATCAGGTTCTAACCTGGGGAGATCAATTGCTGGATGCGCTCGATTACCTCCACACGCAGGATCCCCAAATCATCCACCGCGACATTAAGCCCCAGAATCTGAAGATCACGTCGAGAGGTCAGATTATTCTGCTGGATTTTGGTCTCGCTAAAGGTCAAAGCGGAGGCGTATCGGTCGTTACCACGTCTGCCAGTATTTTTGGCTACACTCCAAACTACGCACCCTTGGAACAGATTCAGGGTTTAGGTACGGATGCTCGCAGCGACATCTACGCTTTGAGCGCCACGCTGTATCACCTGATGACCGGCGTCAAACCACCTGATGCTCTAACGCGCGCAGCGGCGCTCGTGAATGGCCAACCAGACCCATTGGCACCTGCGAATGCCATCAGCGGCAACATAGGATCAGAAGTGGCAGGCGTGTTGGCGCGAGGCATGAGCCAGAATCGTGAACAACGCTTTGCCACGGCTGAGGGAATGCGCGCCGCCTTGCACGGAAGTGGCGAGGTGGCGACCCTCGCTGGAAGATCGGAAGCTGCGACAGTAATTCTTCCGACTCCAGTCACTAGTTCTGAAGCTGCAACTCGCGTTGATCCCAATGCCAAGCCGACCGCAATACCGGGCGAGACGACTGTTGTGCAAACTCCTGCAGGCCGCAAGCGTCGGATGGCTCCATGGGCCGTTGCTGCTGCTGCAGTGATACTCCTGGGTGGTGTTGTTGTTGCGTACTACGGTTATCAGCAAGGTAAAAATGCCGCGGGAGCAAACGCACCCGTCACGAGCCCGGAAAACCCTGCGCCGGCACAACCAACGCAGGAATCTCAGGCAACCACAGGTGCAGCGATAGCGCCGGCCTCGACCGAAGCCAAGGTAGATAATCCCGGCCAACGAAATGATTCGAACCCGAAAAGAAGTGAATCGGCAGCGAAACCCACTCAAAAGGTAGTAGAAGTTTCACCGCACACGACGCACCCGACGGTGCCTGCACCACCGAGGGCTGAAACCAGACCGACTCAGCAAAGAGATGTAGCCGAACCAAACGTGACAGTTGGGGATCCCCAGGGTACGCAGGACCTGGGAGTTTTCCGCCGCCGGCGGCAAGGCGAAGTGCTAATGCGAACTTTGCCTGACGGCACCAAAGTGATGACCGCCCCGGATGGCACCCGCAGCGTAATCCTGCCCGACGGGACGCGACGCGTTTTGCGTCCCGGTGTGAGGCCCAGAAGACGGCCGTGAGGGCGGCGGAGAATTTAAGATTTCGTCCGTTTAGATACCGGACTTGTCCGGGTCGGCGGGCCCAAGTGCCCGAACTAAACGGGGGGATATTACTCACCCTTCGAGCACTTCAATAAACCTGAAGAGGAAAGAGATGAAATCAACCAGAGCAAAGCGGCTGCATGTGTGTGTCACAGTCGTACTGCTGCTTAACCTATCGGCGTTGTTAGTAGTAGGTGGAGATCGGACCAACGAAACTAACAGCAGCACTGTAATCAGAATCACGCCTCCGGCGCCGGTATTCGACGACAAAACGCGGCATGTAGAGCTCGCTACTCGTCGCGGCCGAGTAGCACAGGCAATCGGTCCCAAGGGAGTGCTGGTACTTTTTAGCGCTGAACCGAGACTCTATACCCACGATGTTGACTATGAATACCGGCAGGAGAACAACCTCTACTACCTCACGAACCTGAAACAGAAACGGGCGACACTTGTGTTGACACAAGGCGCGGCCGGACCTTCAGCCATTCTCTTTTTGCCGCGACGCAGTGCTTTCGCCGAGACGTGGAACGGTCGCATGTATAGTCCGGAGGAAGCGAGCCAGGTCTCCGGCATCAAAGAGATCTGGGAAGCGAGCGAATTTGAAAGGTTTATTAGCGCCCTTCGTAACCGCGAATCCTACCGGCCGGAAGCTAAGAATATTTTAATGTCGGAAAGCACCACGGTCGCTGCGGCTTCTCCTTTTGCAAAAGTTTATGAGTCGGCCGCGAAGAATGAAGGTGAGCTATACCTGCTCGCATCTGCAGGCGATGGAGAAAGCCGTGAGTATCGTCAGGAACAACGATTCGCTGCCAACTGGAGCAAGACGCCCTCAGGCTTTTCGTTGAAAAACGCGACTCCGATATTTGCGGATCTGCGTCTGCGCAAGTCGCCCATGGAAATCCGATTGCTGCAACACGCGATGGACATCACAACCGAAGCGCACCAGCGCTCATGGGCGGCTGCGGGTGATGCCAAGTGGGAATACGAAGTCGATGCGCAGGTGGTCTATACCTTCAAGCTGCGCAACGCAGACCATTGGGGCTACCCGTCAATCGTCGGCTGTGGACCAAACGCGACCACGCTTCATTACATCGAGTCGCAAGGCAAAGTGAATCCGGGCGATTTGATGCTCATGGACGTCGGCGCGGAATACGAACACTACACCGCTGATGTTACTCGTACTTTTCCTGTGAATGGAAAATTTACTCCCGCTCAGGCTGAAATCTACCAGATTGTTTTCGATGCGCAGGAGGCCGCTGCGAAGGCGTCGCGCCCGGGCGCGTTGATTTCAGACGTCAATCGCGCAGCCACAGAAGTAATCAAGGATGGCTTGCTGAAGGTAGGACTGATAACAGATCGGGATTCGAGTCAATACCGGATTTGGTTCATGCACGGCACGTCACACTGGTTGGGAATGAATGTTCACGACGTAGGTAACTACGGCGCGCGTTTGGAGCCGGGAATGATTTTCACAAACGAGCCCGGTATTTATGTGCGGCCCGATGCGCTGGATAATCTGCCGCCCACTCCTGAGAACCAGAAATTCATTGCCGCTGTGCGACCCGCTTTTGAGAAGTACAAAAGCATGGGTGTGCGCATCGAGGACGACATGCTGATTACGCCGGATGGTGTTGATTGGATGACTAAAGCTTTGCCGCGGAGGATGGCAGATATTGAGGCCTTTATCGCCCGAGCGCGGGCAACGACTAGCCCGCGGTAGCGGGCGAAAGCGTAAAGCCTGGGGTGGAGCGTAGCGTAACCCCAGGAACTGGACAGCAAAGGTTTGCAGCCCGCGATAGCGGCCGATAGCTGATAATGTTAGGGCTCTCGCCCGCGTCGCGGGCTGGGTTCGTGTTGGACCATGGACCTGGGGTTGCGCTGCGCTCCACCCCAGGCTTTACGCTTTCGCCCGCTACCTCGGGCTGGGACTGTCGGACTAAACAGTCGCTTTGTGAATCTGCCGCTTCAGACGGTGAATCGTGCGACGTGCGACCTTGAGTTGTCCCCCATCATGTGAAGCCAGCGCCTCGTCTCGTTTCTTCTTCATCTCACGAATCCGCGCTTTGATCGATGCCTTGTCGACGCCGACCACCTCATGATGCTCGTGCTTGATGCCCAACGCTTTTGAAAGCGCCACCAACAAGTGGTCCTTGTTAAGTTGGGTATAGCCCTGCAAAGCTTCATGCTCGTTGTCCTTGGCAATGTCTCGAAGCTC
>JBGTCM010000432.1:0-2718 GCA_041748795.1 Pyrinomonadaceae bacterium | reverse complement strand
ATTGGCCTGAATCGCGCCCATGATTCCAGGCAAGACACCAAGCACACCTCCTTCCGCACACGACGGCACCAGGCCAGGCGGTGGCGGCTCCGGATAGAGACAGCGATAACACGCGCCGCGCTCAGCCCAGAAAACACTTGCCTGCCCCTCAAACCGAAATATTGAAGCATACACATTGGGTTTGCCGGTTAAGACGCAGGCGTCGTTAACCAGATAACGCGTCGGAAAGTTGTCTGTCCCGTCAACGATGATGTCGTAATTCGCAAACAAACCAAGCGCGTTCTCGCTGGTCAACCGCGTCTCGTGAGTTTCGATTTCGATATGAGGATTGATATCGGCAAGCCGATCGCGTGCGGAGTCTACCTTCCGCCGGCCCACGTCTTTCGTCCCATGAATTATTTGCCGCTGCAGATTAGACGAGTCAACCACGTCGAAATCGACAATACCCAGGCGGCCAATGCCAGCGGCGGCTAAGTACATTCCCGTAGGCGCACCGAGTCCGCCGGTACCGATCATCAGTACGCTCGTAGCTTTCAGTTTTCGCTGACCCTCCATGCCAACCTCAGGCATGATCAGATGGCGACTGTAACGAGCAATCTCCTCGTTTGAGAGCGAAGGCAGCTCGGTCGAAACGCCGGCTTCGGTAGTCGTGATCGAGCCGCCGGCGATCGATGGCACGATCATCAAGGTGTCACCGTCTTTGAGTGGAGTTGCCGCGCCGGACTGATGACGAATGTCTTCATCGTTGACGTAAATGTTTACGAAGCTGCGCAGTGCGTTTTTATCATCGTAAAGATGGCGGCGGAGTTCTGCGTGCTCGGAAGTTAACTGGTCGAGCGCTTCGCCCGCGGTGTCCGCGTTTACCTCAATGCGCGAGGTGCCGCCGGCAAACGGTCGCAAGGCTGTGGGTATTGTGATAGTGACTGGCATATTTCAGGTCCCTTTCAACTCTATGATGCTCCACGAGACAGGCGTATAGCGTACAACCTTTAGGTTGCGTCTTTCGCGACCCGCAAGCTGCATTCCTGCGAAACGCCGCAAGCTAAAGCTTGAACTCTAAACACCTGCTCGGTTGCTCAATTCTTTCCTCATCAAATCGTGAACGGTCGGCATGCATTTCCCATGAGCGCAGATCTTCAGCCTGCCTGGACTTCACTGCCACGACTACGTACGAATAGACGGGCCAGGCGTGTTCCAGATCATAGCCTGAAGGTATAGCCGGATGGTCCGGATGCGAATGATAAAAACCGACGACTTCTAAACCCTTCGCCGCCGCATGTTTTTCGCCGCGCATTAATTCTTCCGGACGTATAAGAAATCGGTTTCGTTTCGCCTCTTCTTCGCGGGCGTTCGAGATCGCATAGGTTTCCAGGCATACCTTCGCGGCATTCTCAGCAAATCGGCCAAGTAAGAGGCCGCAGCACTCATGCGGATAGTCGCGCTCACCGTGGGCGCGAATTTCGGATTGGTTTTGTTCTGATAGTTCGATCATTTATTAAGGGGCGCCATCACTTACAAATTTGCCGTTTAGAGGGGGCACTTGTGCCGGTGACGTGCGGACAAGTCCGCCTCCTAAACGGTGAAACGAATTCCTTGGCGTCTTAGTCAACATACCTCTCGCCGCCATCGCAAAGAACTGTGACTACAATCGCGCCAGGCTGAAGCGTTTGCGCCAATCGCAGCGCGGCAAACACATTGGCCCCGGAACTCGTTCCCACGAACAATCCTTCTTCACGCGCCAGCCGCCGCACCATCTCCTGCGCGTCTTCTGTTTCAACTTCCACATTCGCGTCGGCAAGAGTCGGATCGTAGATGCCCGGCACCATTGCCGTCTCCATATGCTTCAAACCTTCCAGCCCGTGCAGAGGCGAAGCCGGTTGAATTGAGATTGCGCGAATCGCCGCGTTGAATATCTTGAGATGACGCGTCACGCCGGTAAAAGTCCCGGAGGTGCCCAGGCCGGTGATGAAGTGTGTGATTCGTCCTTCGGTCTGCGTCCAGATCTCGGGGCCCGTCCCGTCGTAATGGGCCCGCCAATTGGCGTTGTTGTTATATTGATCGGGATAGAAATATTTAGCGGGGTCTCTCTCATAAATCTCGCGTGCAGTAATTTGAGCGCCGTCAGTCGCTTGAAGCGGATCGGTTTCAACAATTTCTACACCAAAGCTGCGCAGGATTTGTTTGCGTTGACGACTGGCATTCTTAGGCAAGCAAAGGGTCACAGGATAGCCGCGCCCCGCGCCAATCATTGCGTACGCGATTCCGGTGTTTCCGCTTGAAGCGTCGAGAATCGTCATGCCGGGCCGCAGCGTTCCCTCGCGCTCGCCGGCCAGAATCATGTTCAACGCCGGACGGTCTTTTACAGAACCGCCCGGATTCAGATGCTCTGCTTTCGCGTAAAGCTCGACACCCTCCGGCAATTCGCACGTGATCCGCCGCAGACGAATCAGAGGCGTATTACCGATGCTCGACTCGATTGAATTTTTTTCTAAGGCTTTAACTCTCTGTTCGATAACCCCGGTGCTCATGGTTTTTGGTTTCCTGTTCACTACAGAACCGAGCGCGGTAGCGCCGGATGCTAAGAGCTAATTCAGTACCACCTCGCGGTATCGGGTGGGTTTCTTCATTGCCAATTGCCAATTTTCGATTGCCAATTTCCTTAGACAAACAGCCAATCGGCATTTGGCAACCCGCACTCGCACGCTGACTTTCGTTGCC
>JBGTCM010000431.1:0-9133 GCA_041748795.1 Pyrinomonadaceae bacterium | reverse complement strand
CGTGAAGTATTCATTTAACCCGTCCTGCTCTTTATGGCTTAACGTATCGTAGTCCACGACGTGAATGTTCTGAGCAGCCAACTGCGGAAGTATTTCCTCGCGAAGGCATTTCGATTGTTGTTCGAGCAGGTCAATTACTCTTTTTCGAATCTCTCTGAGTTGCTCGTCGGGGGTCATGCCGTCAGCGGAGAGCTCGGTCACGTGTTCGTCCAATTCCTCTTTGAGCCCCGAAACGCGAATCATAAAAAACTCATCCTGGTTTGAGGAAAAGATTCCCAGAAATTTCAGCCGTTCGAGTAGCGGGTTGCTTGCGTCGAGTCCTTCTTCCAGGACCCTCTTGTTGAACTCAAGCAGGCTCAACTCGCGGTTGAAGAACAAACGTGTAGCGCCGGGCGCCGTCGGGTGGAGCGCAGGCAGACGCGGGACTTCTTTTAAGGTACTGGGCGCAAATTCTTTACATAGGGCGGATGACATGTTTCTCCAATTTATTTGGAACTGACACTAAAAAATTCAGTGGAACCAGGGAGACCTTCCCGGGAGAAGTTCAAAAGCCTTGGAGCAAGGACTATTCCAAACCGGGACTTTGAGGTTGGGGAAGGCTGCAGCGTCTACCGAGGGGGTAATTTCAATAGAATCAGCGCTAAACTTCTCTGAAACTGTATGAAATCGAGTCTAACAGAGACGCAAAACGCTACTACCTAAAGCAAAGTCTGCTCTTGGATCGAGGGCGGGAACCGAGAATAGCTCTTTTCGAGCTTTTTGGAATGCATCAATCAAAGGGCAGGAAATCGCTGTGATTAGCTGAGCCCGAAGGCCATTTCGGGACGAGTTTCGCGCAACCCAAATCCGAGGCTTAGCATCTTATTTCGTGGTTGGGATCGAGTGGAAAAGTTCACCAATTTAGCGTCTATTTCAACTGTGACTTGTTTGACACTCCGGAAAACCGTGTGATAACCTCCGGGCTGACTTTTGGCTTCTGTTTTACCAGTGTTGGGATTATCAATCGCATCACGAGGGGCCTGAAAAACCTCGCAACAAATGTAATTACGCTGTGCGATAACCCCTTTGGAAATTGGTCTGGCAATCGCACGCAACAATCAACTGGGGAAGCGACAATTTGATGACAACGGGCTTACGTAGATCGACAGTGGGTTTTACGCTCTTCATGGCGCTCGTCGTGCCGGCTGTGAGCATTCATGGCCAGGTGCAGGGCGGTTCTTCCGCGCGCGACATTCCAACGGCTGTCGAGCAGGCCGATGAGCACGTGCAAAAGGTCATTACTAAAGCCGAAGATCACTTCCGAAAAGGCAAGCTCAATCTCGAAGACAACAAGCGCGACCAGGCTCGCGATGAGTTTGACCATGCGGTCGATACAATTCTGGAGTCTGGTCTGGACGTACGGGCGAGTCAGCGATTACAGAATTTTTACCTCGAACTCGTCGAACGGATCTATCGTCAGGAAGTCCCGCTTGGACCAGGACCGTTACAGCCAAATGTGACCGAGCTCGTAGCTCAAAACGGCGCTACACCACAAAAGATCGAGCCACCTCAGGTCGGATTCAGCGAACAAAAATTTGAGCCGTCGCCACTCGATGAACTGAGTCAGCTCAAGCTAACTCGGGAAGAGGAAAACGTATCTGACGCTGACGTCGTGGCACTGGAACAGGCTAAGCAGAACGTAAACTTCGCTTTCAACACTCATCCGCTGGTCCAACAGTACATCAACTATTACCAGGGCCGTGGCCGTTCGACCATGGAGTCTGGCCTGCGCAAGTCGGGTCAATACATGAAGATGGCGCGCCAGATTTTCAAAGAGGAAGGCGTACCGGTCGATATCACCTGGTTAGGCCAGGTTGAAAGCGCATGGAAACCGAAAGCCATGTCGTGGGCCGCCGCTTCAGGCCTGTGGCAGTTCATCCCCGGCACCGGCCGGCAATATGGGCTGCGACAAACAGCCTGGGTGGATGAGCGCAATAGTTTCGAGCAAGCCACTCGCGCATCAGCTAAGTACTTGAAAGACCTCGCCAATCATTACCACGGAAATTGGGAGTTGGCGATGGCGGCTTACAACACCGGACAAGGAAATGTCGACCGTGCCATCTCGCGAGCGGGAACAGCGAATTTCTGGTCAATATATCCCTACATTGCGCAGGAAACGCGCAATTACGTGCCTAACATCCTGGCCACGATCCTGATTGCGAAGAACCCCGAGAAGTACGGATTCAAAGGCATTCGACCGGAACCCGCAATGGCCTACGACCGAGTGCAAGTCGCAAACGCCACAAGCTTGCAGCTAATAGCAGAAGCGACGGATACCAGCGTTGACCACATTAAGGGATTGAATCCCGAGTTGCGGCGCGACTCAACGCCTCGAGGAGAGGCTTATACCGTTCGCGTTCCCGGTGGCAAGGGCCAGCAATTTCATGCCCTGCTCAAGCGCATCCCATCCGAGCGCCGCGAAACAGCGCGCCTGATTTCAGTTGCTCCGGGCGAAGACCTTCAGAGTGTTGCTAACAGAGCTGGCGTTAGCCTGGCGCAGTTGCAGGCACTCAACGGCGGCGTCGATCTGAAGTCGACGAACAAGGTCGTAGTTCCGCGAAGTGGTTTGAACTTGACCAGCATGAACTGGCGTCGAGCCAAGCCTGGCAGTGAACCCGCTGCCTCAGGCTTAACTAAAGTCCGGGCACGAAAAGGGGATACGATTGCTCGCATCGCGGCCGCCCGCGGCCTTGACGCGAACGAAGTTGCGCGGCTCAATGGCGTAACCGCTGACGTCGAACTTCGTGCAGGACAGGAAGTAAGGTTACCCGCGACGGCCGGTGCCGCTCCATCGCGTCGCAGGTAGTTTTTGAAACACTAACGCTCATCTGCCCGCGGTTAGAACCCGCGGGCAAAACCTCATGAGCGCGCTTTCGATGTAGTCGCAAGCGCGCTCGATTCGTTTTCACCCTTCATTGCCGCTTGTAGTTAACGCTCTTGCAACAAAGAGGGGCCCTCCCATGCTCTTTCGCACTCTCTCAGCGGCTGTCTACGGCATTAACGCTGACCTCGTCGATATCGAAGTTGACTTAACTCCCGTCAGAGGCGAAGCAGAGTCGCCGTCATCCGTGACTATCGTGGGTTTGCCTGATGCTGCCGTGCGCGAATCGCGCGAACGCATTCGTGCCGCGATCTCCAATTGCGGGTTCTTCTTTCCGTTTCAAAGGATCACCATCAATCTCGCTCCGGCGGACGTGCGCAAAGAGGGCGCCAGCTTTGATCTTCCGATAGCGCTCGGCATCCTGGGTGCAAACGGAGACCTCGCAGAGAAGGACAGTCTCATTCACGTCTTGTGCGTTGGCGAATTGTCACTCGATGGCCGTGTGCGGCCGATCAAGGGTGCGCTGCCAATAGCCATTCTGGCGCGCGATGCCCTCATCAAGCATGTTGTTCTTCCCGATGAGAATGCGAAAGAAGCTGCAGTGGTTTCCGGAGTCAATGTTTATCCAGTTGCCGACCTGCGCAGCGCCGTTGATCTCATAGCGGCCCTGCGGTCTTCAGATCCCCCACAGCCACTTAAAATCGACCCGGCCGAGATTCTGGTGCGCTCCGATCGCTACAGCGTGGATTTCCGCGAGGTTCGCGGCCAGCTCTCGGTGAAGCGGGCGCTTGAAGTTGCCAGCGCTGGTGGCCACAACATCCTTTTGATTGGTCCGCCGGGATCGGGCAAAACAATGCTCGCCAAGCGATTGCCCACAATCCTTCCCTCGCTCGAATTCGAAGCTGCGCTTGAACTAACCAAAATTCATTCAGTAGCAGGACTGACTGGCCGTGCCGGACTTGTCACTGAGCGTCCTTTTCGATCGCCTCACCACACAATTAGCGATGCTGGTTTAATTGGTGGCGGCGCCGTGCCTCGTCCGGGCGAAGTTTCTCTGGCACATCACGGTGTTTTGTTTTTGGATGAATTGCCGGAGTTTGATCGCAGTGTTTTAGAAGTACTCCGCCAGCCACTCGAGGATCAGAAGGTAACGATCAGCCGTGCCGCGATGTCGCTCACCTTTCCCGCGTCGTTCATCCTGGCCGCCGCTATGAACCCTTGTCCGTGTGGCTTTTGGAATGACCCAACGCGCGAGTGTCGCTGCACTCCTTTGCAAATCCAACGCTATGTCGGGCGCATCTCCGGACCGCTGTTGGATCGCATCGATATTCACATCGACGTACCGGCCGTTAAGTTTCGTGATCTGACTGGCGAGACTCCGCCCGAAACGGACGACTCAGCGACGATTCGTGAGCGAGTGATCGCGGCGAGAGATAAACAATTGCAACGCCTGGCAAATGAAAAGATATTTTCCAACGCCAACATGACACCGCGAATGATTCGCCGCTATTGTCGCATCGATAGCGACAGCGAGCAGATGCTGGAACGTGCGATGACCCGCCTCGGCCTCTCCGCTCGCGCCTACGACCGGATCTTGAAAGTAAGCCGGACGATCGCAGACTTGGAAAAGTCTGACGATATTCTTTCCGCGCACGTCGCTGAAGCCGTTGGTTATCGCTCGCTCGATCGCACTTATTGGACGTGAAGTCGCGGCCATGCCTCAAGTCTCATCAGACTACTCGCGCTGAAATTGTCAGCTGCTCGCGGTTACACGGCCGTGTGGGTTGTTGCAACTACGTCTCGACGCCAAAGACATCACTCAAATGTTGCGACCGGGCTTGTCACGACGCGCGTATGACCGTATCCTGAAAGTCAGCCGCACAATTGCAGATTTGGAAGGTTTCAACAGGATCGACTCTGCGAACGTAGCCTGAGCAGTAGGGTTATGATTCCCCGAGCGCCTTGTTCGATTTAATTCCAGATGTTACCGGAAATCACTGACGCGGCTGGGGAAATTCAATATCTTTTGGGTCGGGCAAGGCAACGACGCGCTCAAAGCGCCGCATCACACCCGCGTTGAGGGGCAACCCCATGGTTGCTACTTCTTTGAAAAAAGCGGACGCGTGAGAAGCGTGGCTAACAGGCGCAAAAGAACTTAAGTCTTTTGTCGCTTGCCCTAATACGAACACGTGACCGCAGTCGAACTCGAGACTCAACCGGAAACGGATTTTGCACTGGCTCAAAAAGCCGCTCAGGGCGATATGGCATCCTTTGAGCAGCTTTACCAGCGGCATAATCGGCGGGTTTATTCGCTCTGTTTGCGGATGACCAGTAACGTCTCGGAGGCTGAAGACCTTGCACAGGAGGTCTTCATTCAGCTCTTTAGAAAAATTGGAAGCTTTCGTGGTGAGTCAGCCTTTACTACCTGGCTGCACCGTCTGACCGTTAATCAGGTCTTGATGCACTTCCGCAAACGCGGCGTCAAGATGGAGCAAACGACCGACGATGGTGAAACCCCGGTTCAGATCGTAAAAGGCACCGAAAACCCCAATGCGATGCCGGTTGTGGATCGCATAGCGCTTGATAAAGCTATTGCCCAACTTCCCCCCGGCTACCGCACGGTCTTTACCCTTCACGATATTGAAGGACACGAACACGAAGAGATAGCCAGGATGCTGGGTTGCTCGGTTGGGACCTCCAAGTCGCAACTACACAAGGCCCGGATGAAATTACGTGGTCTCCTTAGGCAACAGAAGATGAATGAGTAGCTTCCAAGCTAGCTTGCCAGGGTTTCATCCCCTGAAACCAGAGGTCGGATGTTCTAAAACTCGTTTAGAGGTTGAATTTTTAACGCAGTCTCCCCTTGATTGCTTGAAAACCAAAATGCCCACGTGGTCGAGTGAACTCACGTCGGCCGGGTATTGTTAGAGGTCGTAAGACAATGAACTGCGATAAGTGTCAGGATCTGGTTAGCGATTTTCTTGATGGTTCTCTGAGTCAGGAAGATCAAACAACTCTTAATTTGCATTTGGAAGAGTGCTTGAGCTGCGCCGACGTGCGTACCGATCTCGAATCGATCGTCGGTTTTTGCCGGTCGAATCGCGGCGAGTACAGCGCGCCTCCGAATGAGAAGGCGCTATGGATGCGCATTCGTAACGTGATCGAAGCCGGCGCCATATCGTCTTCTGCCGGGCCCGTGCCACGGCGAAGTTTTCTGCCAAACTGGATCGGCCGCACGTGGGAACTTTCGTTTCCGCAACTGGCTGCGTCGGTGGCGGCGATAGTTTTGTTGGTTTCACTCTCGACGGCAGTCGGGATGCGCGGCTTCCGAGGGGGAGACGTCACTAACCCGTCAGTGTCGGCTGCGGAGAACTTGAGCCTGGCGGCGGCGAACTTGCGCAGTCGAATAAACCAGCAGCAGCAGGCAATCGATTATTGGAACCAGCGTGTGGAATACAACAAGACCCGTTGGAATCCGGAAATGCGCGAAACTTTTGATCGAAACTTGAAAGTGATTGATCAGGCCGTAACTGCCTCGTTCGACTCTTTGAGTAACAATCCCCACGACGAAGTTTCCGAAGAGATGTTGAATGCAGCGCTAAATGAAAAGCTGGCGCTCTTGAAAGAATTTGCGGAACTCTAAGACCGGGTTAGATTTTGATAGGAAGAGCAGTAAGAATTACTTGCCCACGCCGATGAAAATTCGAATTTCCCTCGACCGATTTGAAATTCCCCGTACCATCTTTACAAGGCTGGCTTTGGTTCTGCTTTTGGTTGCCCTTAGCGTCAGTAGTGTCCCAAGTGTCTTTGGCCAACAAACTCTTTCGAAACGTTATCCAGCCGGAAAGAAAGTCCGTGTCGAGTTAAGAAACATCTCGGGCACGATCGTCGTGGAGTCGTGGAACCGCGATGAGATCAAGCTTTCCGCCACTCTCGAGTCTCCGAAGGCCAATGTCTCACCTCGTCAGACCGGCGATGCACTGATCGTCGACGTGATGGCAGATAACCGCGGACGCAGCGACATAGGGGACGTTAACTTCAAACTAATGGTTCCCGTCGATTCTTCGGTCGATCTCGAAACAAAACGTGGCCAGATTTCGGTAACGAATCTTCGCGGTGAATCTGTGCGGGCCCACGTTTCGCTGGAAGGGGATATTGAGCTCGTCAACATTGGAGCTTTGAGGGTTTTTGCCCAAAACACAACGGGAAACATTTTCTTCGATGGCGAGTTTGCACGAGGAGGGAACTATCAGTTCCAGTCTAATAAAGGCGACATCACCATCAGGATTCCGGCGGACTCGGCTTTTAATCTGGTGGCGGCCGCTCCCAACAGACGCATACTCCTCGGCGAGTTTTGGAATAATGGTCTGAAGAACCTCGGCAATGGACGCAAAGTTACCGGCGACGTACGCGACGGTCGTTCTTCAGTGGCCGTGACCAATTTCCAGGGTAGCATCATGTTTCACCGTCGATAACATCTAATCACTTCGAATTCATGCGGACGCCCTCGATCACTGATCAGGGCGTCCGTTTGTTTTAGAAAAAATTTACCCATGACACGCACGTGAGGTGTCTGTAGACTGAGTCTGCAACGTCACATCTAAAATGGACCACTTAATGAGGTTTATGAAATCTTCTCTGATCGGCGCACTTCTTCTCTTTACGTTTTTAATCCCTGCGGCTGAGTTCAGCGCGAAACATCAGAAGAAAATTCCCGAGCTGAACAAGCCGGCTCAGCTTGTTCGCACGACGGTTCGGCACGAACGGCGCCGCTTGCCTTACGGTGGGACCCTCACTCTCGTAGGTGCACCTGCCGGCTCAATTACGATCGAAGCTTGGCCTAACTCTGAAGTGGACATTACAGCGGATGTCGAACTTCGAGCCGACACGGAACAGGATCTCGATCGGCTGGCGATGGTAAATAATGTGGTGGTCGACGATGAACCGAATCACGTTCGCATCTTTACCACCGGTACACACGACAAGAGCTTCATGAAGCAGGTAAAGAAGTTTCCCAAAACGCTTTTGGGGCTGCCCTGGAAGGTTAATTACAGAATCCGTGTTCCGGTCGCGACGGATCTGAATATTAGTGCCGGAAGCGGCCCGATCAATATCAACGGTATGGAAGGGAACATTCAGTTGTCCGCCGCTGAAAGCGAAACCAATCTCAAGCTGTCGGGCGGCACCCTGAATGCGACGATCGCAATCGGAAAGGTTAACCTGATTGTTCCGGTGAAGAGTTGGCGGCGTGGACGAGTAGACATTCGCGTTGCTGCGGGTGAGATCAACGTTGAACTTCCCCCGGGTTTTGCTGCCGATCTCGATGCCGACATTCTACGTTCGGGTCAGATTGTGAATGCGTACGACGGCCTGGAAGTGCGCGAGAAACCGGGCATAACGTCCCGCATAGTTAAAGCCCGCGCAGGCGCAGGGGGAACGCCTTTCCGATTTACCGTGAGCGACGGGACTATCAATATCAAGAAGCAAGCAGCAGACAGCATTAAACAATAGGTGTCGGGTGCCGGGTGTCAGGTGCCGGCTAAAAGATCTTCCTGACACCCGACACCCGACACCCGATACCCGACACCCGACACCCGACACCTGGTTTGCTGTTTCCTTCTTCCACCGTTATTCTCTCGTCTCAATTCTCATGAGCATAAAATCAGACAAATGGATTCGCAGAATGGCGACGGAGTTTGGGATGATCGATCCCTTCGAAGCCGGGCAGGTAAAGGAACTGAACGGAAAACGAATCGTCTCCTACGGCACGTCGAGTTATGGTTACGACATTCGCTGCGCCGATGAATTCAAACTCTTTACGAATATCAACAGCACCATAGTGGACCCCAAAGCGTTCGATGAAAAAAACTTTATCGACGTGAAAGCGGATTCTGTTGTCATACCACCAAACAGTTTCGCACTGGCCCGCACTGTCGAATACTTCCGCATCCCTCGAAACGTACTGACAGTTTGTCTCGGGAAGAGCACCTACGCACGTTGCGGGATTCTGGTAAACGTCACACCGTTCGAACCCGAGTGGGAAGGCTACGTGACTCTTGAGTTTTCCAATACGACACCTTTGCCGGCAAAAATCTACGCCAACGAAGGTGTGGCCCAGGTGATCTTTTTCGAGTCAGACGAAGTCTGCGAGACCTCCTACAAAGACCGAGGCGGCAAGTATCAAGGCCAACGCGGCGTGACGCTGCCGAAGATGTGAGTGCTGGTTGATATCCGATGATGCAATCACTCCTAAACTTCAAACGCCTCGATCCG
>JBGTCM010000430.1:0-2377 GCA_041748795.1 Pyrinomonadaceae bacterium | reverse complement strand
AGCGCAGCGAAACCCCAGGAGGCCGGTGTAGAAAATAAGAAAGTCCGCGGAGCGGCCGGCAGTCGAATCATTATGATTGGCGTTTGTAATCAACCCGCCATCGGCCGCTCCGCGGACTCCGCGAGGGTATTGTGTAAAGATCCTGGGGTTTCGCTGCGCTTCACCCCAGGCTTTATGCCAACGTCCGCTCCGCGGACTGAAAACAAAACCTTTGCTACTTGATTGAGAGCTTCGTAAGTCATTGAACGAATGAATGTTTCCCAAGGCTTCCGCTTTCGACTACCACTTCAGGCAATTCGGGCTTGTCCGCATGGTTCCAACCGTTTAACCAAATCGCGGGGGAAGATTTTCAAGTTCGTGCCGGAGGCGATCACACAGCTTAGCCATCGTCGGCTCATCGAAGATTAATCTCGGCCAGGCATAAGTTTGTTCCTCTTCCAGGCGGTTGTGCGCTTCCAGCCGTTTCGCGATGACAACTAAGCGTCGCCGCAATTCCTCAGCCACGTTGCGATCCTCCGCTTCGTCCGAGCGAATCCCTCGCGCCCGCTTCATCATTCGCGCTAGTTCTTTCATGAAAAAATCATGATCGCTCCGTAACTGCAACAGCACGTGGTGCGCCTCATCGCGCGTCGGCAAACCGTCTTTCCCGGTAAAGAGCGAAGCCGGAGCGTTGGCGAGGGCGGGGAACAAATGAAGGTTTTCGGCGCGAATATGAATTGCGAGCCGGGCCCAAAAGAGATCGAGCAACTCGAAAGCGCGGGGGAAGTTATGGTTCGCCAGCTCTCCGTCCAGTTCGGTAAGTAACTGGCCCAACGACTCATGGTCATCCTCCAGCAAAGACTCGACTGTGTTCTTCATCGCTTGAGGTAGCCGGAACTGGTAAACCGGCGCGAGGCCGGGCGCCACCAGAAAATCAACGTAAGCGTAACGACAAAGCAAAGCCCGGAAGCAATAACGAGCGGCAGCAGGGCTGAAAAGCGATGCGCCAATGCGGCTTCGACAGTCGCCGCGAGCACCCAGAGCTGGGCCACATTGATCATCACGAGCAGAATGAGCCGCGCTTGCGCAACAGCAGTTCTACCTTTGCCCGCGCGATTGCGAACGGGTCGCGGTTTATTTTGAGCCTGTGTGTCGGACATCTTCTTTTCGTTCTGAGTCGACTCCGGCATCCGGCGCTTTCGCGCTCGGTTCTGTAAATCATTACGACGAATGTTCGCCGGCGCTAGCCTCCCGGCCAATGGCCCAAACCTCTCCATTGGCGCGTACCTCCAACTTAATAGGATCAAGCGGCCGGGGTGGTGGACCATACAGAACGTTTCCGGTTCTGGCATCGAATGCACCATCGTGGCAAGGACACTCGAGACGCTGATGTGCGCGCTCGAAGTAGACCGGACACGCGAGGTGGGTGCATTTTTGACCGAAAGCATGGAGTTCACCGTCCAGCGTACGCACGAGGATCGCCGAGTCATTGGGTGATGGGTAATGAAAATTCAGCGAGGAGCCAGGGGCAAGTACTTCGGCGCCTTCAACTTGGTACGGTAGAAATGTCGGTATTTGGCGAGCGTCAATCGCCGCTTTGCCTGCGAAACCGGCCGCGCCTATGAACAACGCACCCGAAGTAAGTCCCAGAAAGTTGCAGAACTCACGCCGCGTAACCTGCGCTTCTTCTTCGCGGTCATACGGAAAATCACGTTGATGCGGCGCCGTAGCCGCACGAACATCGCTTTCGTCGGAGAGCACTCTTTCGATGGTTGCGTTTAAGCTTGATTGCTTGGTTGTCATCCTTATGGTCTCTTGGGCCAAATATATCTGCCGCCCGCATTCGCAGGCTCCATCATTCCGTTGTGTCTGATCCTGGGGTTCCGCTTCGCTCCACCCCAGGCTTTATGCTATCGCCCGCTTTAGCCGGCTGGTTGCGGTATTTCACGAGATGCGTTCTTACTTGTCACCTGTCACCTGTCACTTGTCACTTGCTACTTGTAACCAGTCACCAGTCACTTGTCACTTATCACTGTCTTCAGAATTCATTGCTCTTATCCGTTTGTTCCACTTGTAAGTCGATCCACGACTCACTCGCTGGATGCTGATCAGTTTTCACACGGCCCTCAAACACGCCGCAGCCATCCACCTCAACTTCGTCCGCCTCGGTGGGTAACATCAAGTAGACCTTTGTCTCGACTGTTTGATTTCCGAAGACGTGGGCGTTAATCGGTTTTGTCCGCCGGAGTGGAACGATGTCTTCGTACTTACCGAACGCGATCGCGCTGGTGGGACAGACACTGGCGCACATTGGCTTTAGTCCTTCACTAGTCCGATCGAAACACATGTCGCATTTCATCTGCAGGTGCATCTCAGTGTTGTACTTGGGCACACCAAA
>JBGTCM010000429.1:0-2142 GCA_041748795.1 Pyrinomonadaceae bacterium | reverse complement strand
CTCAACCGGCGAATTCTGCTTCTCATACTCGGCGCGATCGTCCTGTCATCCAGCTCCTGCGCGGCATCACTCTTCAAAGTGAAGCCGGTGGTCTCGCTGCCGCCGATGACAGGCGATGTGCCAGGTGCGAGTGCGGGAGGCGTCACTGTGCGCGCGCGACCGCTTCTCACCGACGAAGAAACGCAGGATTTGTTCGAAGCAAACTTTCTGGTTGCAGGCGTGTTGCCCGTAAGAACTGAGTTGGTATTTGAAAGCGGCGTCCCCGTGGAAATCAAACGCGCGCGCTTTCGTGTGCGCGATGGCCAGGGCCGCGAATGGAAAGTGCTGTCGCCAAAAGCAGCAGCGGGCCGAATTCTCAAGGCCAATGGAGTGTTTCTATACAACCCTCATTCTCGCAAATCTTTCGAGAATGAAATGGCAACTTACGGTCTCGATACAAAAGCGCAGCTGTCGGATGGCAATCGCCGCACTCAAGGCTTCCTGTTTTTCCAGACACCAGACAAGACGCCAGTGGAAACGAACTCCAGCCTGATACTTATCGTAGAGAAGCTCGCGCAAAAAGCTGAGATCAAATTGAACTGATTTGCGGGGTGGGTTCCTCTAACACGTTCCAACAGATCTGAGGCTCGGGCACGATGGAAAGTGATTGAGGCATTACAAAGTCTCCTTAACCGCATTTCGCGCTTTCAGCGCGCTTAAGAACTTTGTAAGGATATGTCTTCCCTGGGGCGTTACCCCAGGCTGTTACATTTCGCGCCTTTGGCGCTAAATGCAAGAGCTTTGGCTACGTCTGATTAGGACCCAAATAAAAAAGGGCAGCGACGAATCGCTGCCCTTTTTCTCGGTCCTCGTGTTGCCACGTTTACCTGGGTCCACTAGCTCGAATGGTCACCTCAGTGCCCGGCTCGAGTTGTAGGTCATCACGTCCCTGTATGTAGACCGAACCGGCACCAGCGCCGGCGCCAACTGCGGCACCGATTGCTGCGCCCTGTCCACCACCTGCGATAGCGCCGATGATGGCCCCGATGGCCGCGCCAATCGCACCACGCTGTATGGTACGCGTTGTCTGGTTGCTGTCTCGAACCGCGCCTTCGTTATCAACGCGAACGATGTCTCCGTTTGCGCTACGAACCCCTTCCAGGATCCCGGCGAACTGGTAAGTACGGCCATCGCGCAATCTGATCGTATCGAAGTCGAGCCCGAGCTCTGACCGGCCAGTAACCCGGCCGCTTCGGCTTACGTTAGTCACGCGTCCTTCGATGACTGCACCCTGGTACTGGCCATCTCGGACTGTCATCGTGAATCGCTGACCTTCGCGCACGTCATTCGTTGAGAGCGAGCTATCCAGCGTTGCGACCAACTGAGTGCCATTCGGAACAACGAAGTCACCGCTCGAAGTGCCCGTGTTCGGATACTGCGGATACTGCGGACTCGAATTGTGAATGTCCAACTGAGCAACGTCCGATGTCCTCGTGTAGTAAGTACGGACCGTCACCTGTTGGCCAACCTGCTCGGTATAGAGTTGTCGAGTCACGAGAAGTCGGTTGCTGTCGATCGGATCGAAAGTCACCGTGAAATCATTCTCTCTCTCGCCAGTCCTCGCGATGATTAACTGGTCACCGGAGAGAGTAACCCTCACTCGTGCAGTACGTCCCTGCGGAGTAGTCTCAGTATGCTCGCGACCGTCGGCCACCAAGGTAATCTGTGCTGCCTTCGATGACGCTATCGTTACGTTTGTGCCGCGTTGATCAATTGCCAGCGCGTCAGGCGGACTGAGACGGTTCAGAAGATTCTGATAGATGCGATCACGCCTTTGTGTTGGCAAGTTGCGTGTTGCATTCTCAGCTATCGTCCGGGGATCGTCACCGCTGTTGGTGTCAATCCGATAGGTGCCGGTTAACTGAGCATTACCATAAACCGGACCGCCCGGGGTATTGGTGTCCCAGTTCCAGGCGATGTTTGCATTGTTTGCAAGCGCGCTCAGATCGGTGCGGAGTGTGCTCCAGTCGTTTTCGGCGCGGCTTGTTAGCTCATACGTGCGCATGAGAGTGTCGATATGCCTTGCATGTTCCAGCAGTTGCTGAACTTCAGCGGCCGTTGCCTGCCGGCGATTGACGCGATCACGAAGACGGTTTGCAGCTA
>JBGTCM010000428.1:0-15460 GCA_041748795.1 Pyrinomonadaceae bacterium | reverse complement strand
CTTCCCAATCGACTTCAGATCCTTGTTGAGTGTCTGAACGACAAGTAGCTTCCGACCTTCAAGCGCTTCATTCTTGACGGTGGCCACTACGGTGCCGATTACGCGTGCGAGTTGCATGTCTTAGGTGCGGAGCTCCGAGCCGCCATTTCCACTGATGTAACGTTCGACCACGTTGATGAAGATGTTGAGCCTCTGGTCAGTGCTTTTTTGGGCTTCTGTTAGTTGCTTGATACTTTCATCGGTCCGCGTCTGTGAATCCGCCAGGAGTTCGACTTTCTCTTCCGTTCGCATTTGCGCCTTTGTCAGATTCCCAACTATTGCCAGTGTGCCAATCAAAGCATCGGAGAATCTGCGTGAGTCTGTTGCTTGAACTTCCCGCATAATTTCAATGTCAGTAGCAAACTTCGCCTGCTGCTCGACGATGAATTCCATCTTCTTGTTCATATCTTCGTTACTCATGAAATCTCCCTTCCCATGGTAGCGGAGGTGCGAAGCGGGTGAAGCTTTTCCAGCGCGGTGGGTCACTCGTCTTTCGTGATGTCCACCGTATCAATCACACCGACGATGGCCGCGTCGACAGGCGTGTCTTTCATTCCCTGGGCCAGTCGCGCGCTCGAGCCCGCCACGACTAACACCCGTTCATGAAAACCCGCTCCCACCGTATCGACCGCAACCACATAGCCGGTGGTGTCGCTGCCATCGACGTTAATTGGGCGTACGATGAGCAGCTTTTTCCCAAGTAGCCGTTCGTCCTTTTGCGTCGAGACGACGGTGCCGAGAATGCGCGCGATGATCATGCCTAGCGGTTACCGATCGGAAGTGCGTCGTCCACACTGCCATGCGGACGTGGAATCACATGCACGCTCACCAGTTCGCCAACTCGACGTGCAGCAGCCGCGCCTGCATCGGTGGCGGCCTTCACGGCAGCGACATCTCCACGCACAATTGCGGTCACGAATCCTGCGCCAATCTTTTCGTATCCAATCAGCGTAACGTTTGCGGCCTTCACCATCGCATCGGCCGCTTCAATCATCGCGACCAGACCTTTGGTTTCAACCATGCCGAGTGCTTCTTGCATAAGTTGCTCCTCTTAACAGTGAATGGTAAATCGTGGATGGTAAATAGTAGTCAACTTTGCTCTTATTTACCATTCACCATTTACCGAACGTTACCTGAGTTTTGAGTGTGGACTGCCTGGGTCAGTAATTCCACCAACTCTTCGCGAGTCAACGTAATCTTTGCGTCACCGTTTGCTGCGCCGAGGCCAGTTGCTGCCGGTCGATCTCCCGTCGGACAAACGAGCGACGTTCGATGTAAGTATCCGCACGCCTGACATCGCGCCGATTCACCCAGATAACCTGACGCCTCACGAAGATTGATCAGCTTTTCGATAGCGTCTTTAGGCAAATTCTGAGATCCGCCGAGAATTCGAGCGAGGATCGCAATCCGAGCTGTGTGCTCCAGCGTTTCAAGCCGATCGAATGCTTGCCACACATCTGATCCGTAAGCGACCGCGCCATGGTTTGCCATAAGCAGCGCGTTGTGATGTTTCACAAATGGGCGCATCGCTTCTGTCACTTCATTTGTAGAAGGTGTGCCGTAGCTGGTTAAGGGTACGCAGCCGAGGGTCAGGATTACTTCCGAAAGTATCGGCTGATCGATTGCGAGTCCCGCGACGGCGAAAGCGGTGCCGTGTGGCGGATGGGCATGACAAACCGCCTTCACATCCGGACGCTCTTTATAGATCAAGAGATGCATCTGCAACTCGCTCGACGGCTTTCGATCAGTTAGAGGCTTTCCGTTCGGGTCAGTGACTGCCAGTGACTCCTCAGACATACGGCCTTTGCACATCATGGTGGGCGTCGCCACGATTCGCCCGTCGTCCAAACGCACACTGATATTGCCGTCTGACGAAACAACGTAGCTCCGTTCATACAGCAACTTGCCGATGTTTACGATTTCCCGCCGCGCGGTCAGTTCATCCATATCTGATCAAACTCTACTACAATTCCTGTTCACTTAACTCCGAGACCTGTTCGAATTGAGTTTTATTCCTGCGATTTGTGATTGCACCCGGCTGCGGGCGCGCCAGGTAATACGATAGAGACTCAAGCGACGTAGTGAGATCAACCGTCTTCACTTTCACATCGAGACGAGCATTCAATGACGCCGGAGCAAAATTCAAAACCGCTTTAATACCAGCCGACATGATCTGGTTGAGCACCCTTTGCGCCGAGCGGGCCGGCACCGCGATGACCATCACGTCGATGGACTTATCCTTGACCAGTTGCGGCATTCTTTTGACATCCTCAATCGCCAACTTCTCTTCACCGACCTTGCGTCCAATCTTCGTTTCATCGTTATCGAAGAGCGCTACTACAGAGAAGTTTGATCTGGCAAAACCTTTGTAATTCGCCAACGCCGCTCCCAGCCGTCCAGCACCAACGATTCCCACCCGATGCGGCCGATCAAGTCCCAAAATCTTGGTGATGTGTTCCCGCAAATCTTCAACTGAATAGCCTACGCCGCGTACGCCAAACTCGCCGAAGTAACCCAGATCCTTCCTGATTTGTGCGGAGTTAAGATTGAACTGCTCAGCCAGGGCTTGCGACGAAATACTCTTGATTCCCGCCGCGGAAAGAGTATTCAGACAGCGAAGGTAGATGCTTAGTCGATTAGTGGTTAACTCTGAAATCTTTTCTGACTTCATTTGAGGGCCTGCCGTTTAGTATAAGCCTAATGCTTTATTTACAGAACCTACGGGGTAGCTCGTTGCGGTTGCCAAATCCATCAACTACAATCCCGCCAGCTTGACCTACAAAACGCTGCGCCAATGATTGCACATTTGTCTGGCACCCTTCTTTCCAAACAACCGAATTCTGTGATCCTTGACGTTAGTGGTGTCGGCTATGAAGTCAATATCCCGGTTTCGACGTTTTACGATCTTGAGGAGCCTGGTTCAAGTGTCCAACTCCGCATCTACACGCATGTGCGCGAGGACACGCTTCAGCTCTTCGGTTTTAAAACCGCGCGCGAACGCGAACTCTTCCTGCGCGTAATCTCGGTAAGCGGAATTGGGCCACAACTCGGAATCAAGTTGCTTTCGGGAATGAGCGCCGACGAAATGATCGCCTCGATTCGCACCAATAACCTAGCAAAGTTGACTCTAATACCCGGCATTGGCAGGAAAACGGCGGAGCGGCTGGTGATGGAGTTACGTGATAAAGTCTCTTCCCTTTCATCGCCGGAGTTGGAAGAAGAATTGGGGGCTAAGACCGCCGCCGGCGCACCGGTTGTCACCGAGGATTCCATGCGAGCGGACGTATTGTCTGCCCTGCTCAATTTGGGTTACCAGAGAAATTCCGCGGAAAAAGCCGTAAGTTCGGCTACGGATGAAGGCGGTGATATCTCCGTCGAGGTGATCTTGCGTCGCAGCCTGCGCAAACTCGCAAAAGCGTAAAGCAAACTGTTGTTTTGCTGCCTATGCAACGGAGGCACGCGCGAAATAATCTTATCCGCGACCAGCGACTAACCGGTTGCTTTACAAGTTATGTCCACCGAACCCGCACCAGCCAGAGCGCCACTAACGGACGCTGAGCGTCAATTTGAGTTGACGGTGCGTCCGAATAGGCTCAGCGATTACATCGGCCAACGTCAGGTCAAGGAGAACCTTCGCGTCTACATGAAGGCTGCGATGCAGCGTAAGGAAGCTCTGGATCATGTGCTGCTGACTGGCCCTCCTGGCCTTGGGAAAACAACGCTCGCAAATATCATTGCGAACGAGATGGGGGCCGAACTGCGTTCCACGGCTGGGCCGGCAGTTGAAAAAGCCGGCGACATAGCTGCACTCCTGACTAACCTGCAGGAGGGCGACGTACTCTTCATCGACGAGATTCATCGGTTACTCCCGGCGTTGGAAGAAAAACTCTATCCAGCGATGGAGGACTATCAACTTGATTTGCTGATCGGCCAAGGCGCCGGGGCGCGTTCGATAAAGCTCGATCTGCCGAAATTCACTTTGGTGGGAGCGACAACGCGTGCGGGTTTGATCACCGCGCCTTTGCGCGGTCGTTTCGGCATCATTTTTCATCTCGACTTTTATCCGCACGAGGATCTCGAAATCATCTGCAAACGCTCGGCAGAAATTCTCGGCGTTGAGATTGAAGACGATGGCGCCCGCGAAATCGCCCAACGTTCACGCGGCACCCCGCGCATTGTTAACCGGCTCTTGCGCCGTGTGCGCGACTATGCGGAAGTCGATTACGACGGCCGCATAACACGCGAGGTCGCCAACGACGCGCTCAACCGGATGGAAGTCGACACGTTTGGCCTGGACGAAATGGACCGCAAACTCCTGTTCACGGTAATTGAGAAGTTTAATGGCGGGCCGGTTGGGCTGGGCACTATCTCTGCTTCGATTCACGAAGAAAAAGATTCTATTGAGGAAATTATTGAGCCTTATCTAATTCAAATCGGTTTTCTCGACCGCACCCCCCGCGGGCGGATGGCGACGCGTCTCGCCTACGACCACTTCGGCATCAAATACCCCGGTTCCCTCAAGCCCAGCCTGTTCGATTCTTAGTAAAAAATTTGTTAGGGTCTGGTTTACGAAGAAGCAATCGCAAGCAGGGTTTTGATTCAAATGGGAAAGTTCTCATCCGTTACACGTCGCTCGTTCGGGGTTCGAAACCGCGGACCGTGGCGGTCAATTCTTAGCCATACGCTACACCAGTTCCACGAAAACGACCTGTTTACTTCGTCAGCGGCGATGAGCTATTTCGGTCTAATGGCGTTGTTTCCTGCCCTCCTGCTGATGTTGGCGATAAGCAACCAGATCACAGCTGCCAACGAGTTGCTGACTCGCGCTGTGGATGTCTATCCGGGCTCGGCTAAGTTTTTGCGAGACACAATTCGTTCTCTGTCTTCGGTCGGAGCTGGCACCATCATCACTTGTGTCGTGGTAGTTCTCTGGGCGGGTTCGTGGGTGTTCGCCGTTATTGAGCGTGCGCTTAACCGAATCTGGGGTTCGACTTCGCGCACTTTCTGGCACGGCCGCGCCCTAACTGTCGGAATGATCGGAATCATCGGCACTCTGTTGGCATCTTCTGTCGTGCTCACTTCCGTAGTTGTTGCACTTCGTGAGATTGCGGAAAGACTGTCGCCCAGACAACTGGATCGCTATTCAATCATGCTTTGGATGGGCAGCGCTTTCTGGCAAGGGATTTATGCCGTACTGAGTTTCATGGTAACGGTCGTGCTGTTTGTGGTGGTGTATCGCTTTATGCCCAAAGCCGAGGTCACCATTCGAGATACTTTGCCCGGCGCGATTCTTGGCGGGCTTTTATGGGAGTTATCGAAGTATACCTTCGCCTCGAGTTTGAATTATTTTCACTATGATCAGATTTACGGATCAGTAGGCGCGGTCGTCGCTGTTTTAACCTGGAGCTATGTGTCGAGTTTGATTCTGTTGTTTGGCGCCCAGCTTACTGCAGTGTTTCACCGCGAGCATCCGCATTTTCCGGACCCTCTGTAGTCCTTCCATTTCGCCAAAATGCTACTGTCAGATTTTGATTACGACCTCCCCGAAGAACTCATTGCGCAGCAACCTCTTGAACAACGCGACGCGTCGCGGATGTTGCTGGTTGATCGTGATGAGGGTAACTGGAAAGATTGCGTGTTTCGGCGTCTTCCAGACTACATTCGGCGGAACGACGTCATAGTCGTCAACAATACTCGTGTGTTTCCGGCCCGGCTTGTGGGTCAACGCGACCCTACCGGCGGACGTGTTGAAGTCTTGCTGACCCAGGAAATTGAGCCGAATGTTTGGGAAGCTCTGGTTCGACCAGCGCAACGCCTGAAAATAGGTGCACGCCTGCGATTCGGAGACTTGCGAGCTGAAATCCTGGATTGGTCTACGAGCGGATTGCGGCAACTTAGATTTGACGCGCCCATAGCTCAACTGCTGGACACGCTTGGGCAGACGCCACTTCCTCCTTACATAAAACGACCGGAAAGAACTTTGCCCGCTGCGGTGAATGATCATGAGCGCTATCAGACCATTTACGCGCGCGAACGCGGCGCGATCGCCGCGCCGACGGCCGGTCTGCATTTTACTCCGGAAGTCACGAATGAATTGGAGGCTCGCGGAGCGCGATTAGTTGAAATCACGTTGCACGTTGGTTACGGAACATTTGAACCGGTGCGAGTCGAGCACGTTGAGGACCATCACGTCGATTCGGAGTTTATTCAGATCCGCGAAGATGCAGCGCGGGCGATAAACGAAGGGCGCGCAGCAGGTGGGCGGGTAATTGCAATAGGAACGACGACGACGCGGGCGATGGAATCGGCGGTGAGCGACGAGGGTAAAGTTAGTGCAACCGCCGGAAAGACCCAGCTGACCATCCTGCCTGGATACAAGTTCCGAATTACCGATGCGCTGCTGACAAACTTTCACCTTCCTCGCTCCTCCTTGTTGCTCCTCGTTGCAGCGTTCGCCGGTCGGGATTTGACGTTGGAGGCCTATCGCCACGCAGTTAAAGAACGCTTTAGATTTTACAGTTACGGTGATTGTATGTTTGTCATCTAGTGATCA
This sequence comes from Pyrinomonadaceae bacterium, assembly GCA_041748795.1. Taxonomy (GTDB): domain Bacteria; phylum Acidobacteriota; class Blastocatellia; order Pyrinomonadales; family Pyrinomonadaceae; genus PSRF01. The sequence continues at coordinate 8,868 of JBGTCM010000428.1, read as the reverse complement.
ATAAATCGTTGGTGGTAAACTAATCGCAACCACGAAAATTCCAGTGGATTGATTCATGGCCGTATTAAAGAAAATTCGTTCACGCTGGTGGGCTCCCTCCTCTGAGGAATACCCACGAGACGCCGAGTTAACAGTGCCGGTGGCGGTCGCCGGGCGTTATGACATCCGTCCTCTGACGATCTCCCATCTCGATGATTGCTGGCGCCTCGATCAGCAGTGCTTTGTAGACGGCGAGGCTTATAGCCGCGAAACGTTCGAATACCTTTTGACTGCGCCCGAATCAGTGTCCTACCGCGTCGCTACGTCCGGTGGAGCAATGGTGGGGTTCGTAATCGGACTGATCGAACCCGATCATACCGGACATATCACCACCGTCGGCGTTGCTCCTGAGCATCGCCGGCGACACCTTGGGAAACGTCTTATGGACGAGGTTGAAAAGGGATTTAAGGAACGGAATGTTCGAATCGTGCGGCTTGAAGTGAGGTCGCTAAATATTCCGGCGCAAAAGCTTTATCAGCGCCTGGGCTACTCGATAACACAGCGCCTACCAAAATACTACTCTAATGGCGGAGATGGATTGTTGATGCTGAAATCGCTGGATTAGCGGCGAGGGGTTTAGCTCTTACGCAATTCCGTCAAGACCTGTTTGGCAACAGCCTTCAACGTATCAAAGACACCGGCACCTGTGGAAGCAACAGCTTCTACGACCGGTTCCTGCTTGCGAATAAGTTCAGCAGTGATATCTGAAACCGGAACGACGTTGGGAAGGTCGCGCTTGTTGAGCTGCAGCACGTAGGGAAGCTTCATTAAGTCGTAACCCTGAGCGCGAAGGTTTTCTTCGAGGTTGTATAACGACTCCACGTTGGCATCCATTCGCTCTTCTTGTGAATCCGCGACAAATACCACGCCGTCAACACCTTTCAAAATAAGTTTGCGGGAAGCATCGTAGAAAACCTGACCGGGGACGGTGTAGAGATGGAATCGCGTCTTGAAACCTCGGACTGTTCCTAATTCCAGGGGCATAAAATCGAAGAACAGGGTGCGGTCGGTTTCCGTGGCCAGGCTAATAAGCTTTCCACGCGCTTGGGGCGCTGTGGCCTCAAATATGTGTTGGAGATTAGTCGTCTTTCCACACAGGCCCGGGCCGTAATAAACAATTTTGCAGTTTATTTCTCTGGATGCGTAGTTAATGAAGGTCATGGCACTCAGTTTTTCCGTTTTTTAGTTGAACAGACTCTCGATGTCTTCATCCGTGATTTCTGCGAAGGGTGAATCGGCGTCTTCAAAATCAGCTCGGGTGATCTCGTCGATCATCGAGGACAGTTGTTGTGAGACTTGTTTGCTGCGAAGTTTCACCAAACCGAGAGTTGAGCGCTCATCGAAAACGATGACAAGCAACAATCGGCCGATGACTGAGATGTGAATACTCTCTTTCTCACCTTCATGCGACAGCGTGGGAAACTCTTTTTCGCCGATCAACTGCGCCATGCCACCGGTAGCAGCGACGTTGCCCGCCGCCAACGATGCAAGGCTCGTTGAGTCGATATTGCCAATCTCCCCCTGGACAGCGATTTCCTGACCGTCTTTATCCACCAAAAAGACGACACGCGCCGACGAGTCCATTCGAAGTCGAGCAAGCACGGCCTTAATTTGGTGATACTGCTGCTCACGGAGCAGGATAGGTGTGTCTGCCATTAGTACAGCTTTCTCTTGAAGATTTAGTGAGGCTTGGAACTGACCCGGCGGGCGATAATCAGTAGTAATCGAATGAACCAGTCAAGCTACTGACGGTAAAGCGGTTCTTCTCGTTCGGTTGTTTTGCTTATCGCTGTTCGGCCTGGACTCCACGAACAACGCACTGCACTCTAACACAGCAAACATTGTGCATCAAGTGTTTTCCAATGTTTATCGAAGCCGCTTTTGGCCCATATTCGCAGAGTTGTGTGTGACCGCAACTCCTCTTTTCCCGTTGATTTAGCGGGAGCCCTATGTTATTCTCCCGGGCGAATCTTCGCTGTTGCCGACTCCGCTTAACCCTTTCAGATTGAAGCTTCCATGAGCGCAGTTACCAAAGGTTTGAGACGTTCAACGTCACGTGGAGCCGCTCGCCGCGCTTCGCCAAAGTCTGCCGCTAAACGCCGCTCATCCAACGCTCCAGCTAAGCCGAAAGCGACGAGAGCTGTCCCGCGGAAGTCGACTCCCCGGAAGACGGCAAAAGCCAAATCCCGTCCCAAAAGCAAGACTGCAGCAAGGGGAACCGTAAAGAAGGTGACGCCAATCAAGCGATCGGCGCCTAAAAAACCGCTACCCAAAAAGTCGGTTGCGCGAAAACCAACTGCATCGAAGAAATCTCCGGGCATCAGAGTCAAAAAGACCCAGAAGGTCGCCGCGGTGAGGGCACAACGACCCGTGCACGTAGCTGTGCCTCTTCCTCGACAGCCCACGGTAGATGAATCGGCTGCAATGAAAGCTTTTGAACGGGCGCACAAAGAATTCACCCGCGGTCGTTTCGGCGAAGCTCGCAACCAGTTTCGCACTCTTCTTGAAAAGTACTCTCAAGTATCCGAAGTAGCAGCGCGCGCACGGACGTATATCGCGGTGGCTGATGCCCGTTTGCGCACAGAAAGCATTCTGCCGAGAGATGCTGATTCCCTTTACGATCGTGGTGTAATTGAGCTCAATCGTGGTGAATACGTCGCCGCACAAGAGATGTTTGAGCGTGCGCTTAAGCGCGAACCTGAAGCTGCTCATATCCATTACGGGTTAGCTGCAACTCGCGCACGGCTCGGTTCGGTTGATCTAGCCCTTCAGTCTCTCCAGAAAGCTCTTGATCTTCAACCTACACTCAGAGTTCGCGCCCAGCATGACCATGATCTCACGGCTTTGCGCAACGACCCCGATTTCGACAAATTGGTCTTTCAGCCTCGCATATAGTTCCCCTCACTCATTACTCAATCGGCCCAAGTGACGAAGTAGTTACAAACCCCTGTCCTTTTAGGTATGATTCTGCGCAGGGCGTGCATGGAAGCGCGTGTTACTGAGTTAATGACTTTGGATTATTCACCCCCACAAAACCGCGGACTTAATTTCGTTGCACTTGGCGGAGGAACCGGCCTTTCAACCCTCCTCGCCGGTTTAAAGTGTCTTGTCGGAGAACGGCAACTGGACAACGAGTGGATTGCTAACCTCGCGGCGATTGTTACTGTCTCTGATGACGGCGGTAGCTCCGGCAGGTTGCGCGATGAGTTGCAGATGCTCCCGCCCGGCGACATACGAAATTGCATGATTGCGCTTTCCGAAGACTCCAATCTGCTTTCTCGTCTTTTTCGCCACCGATTTCGCGGTGATGGTGAATTAGGAGGTCACAGCTTTGGCAATCTGTTTCTGGCAGCGCTGAGCGAGGTGACGGGTGACTTCACCGAGGCAGTACGCTTGTCCTCTGAGGTTCTCGCAAGCAAGGGTCACATCTATCCGGCAACGATCAGCGATGTCAGGTTGACTGCGGAACTCGAGGACGGAACTGTTGTGCGGGGCGAGACTCAAATCTCGGCCTCCAGTGTTCCTATTCGCCGCCTACGTTTGGAGCCTGAGCAATGTTTACCGCTTCCTGAAGCGCTCAGGGCAATCCGCTCGGCTGACGTGATCACGGTGGGACCAGGTTCGCTATACACCAGCATCCTCCCCAATCTATTGGTCGCGAAGGTATCTCAAGCGATTGGTGAAAGCGATGCGACGCGAATTTTCATTTGCAACTTAATGACACAACCCGGTGAGACTGATAACTACTCAGCTAGGCAGCATCTGGAAACGATTAAGAAATACGCTCCGGAAATCCACTTCGATTTTGTCATCGTGAACGACAGGCGCATCACCACCGAACAGGCTGAACGCTATGCACTCGAAGGAGCGCACCAGATCGGAATAGATGACGAGTCCCTTGACCCCGTTCTTGATTCAACGACACAAGTAATCCGGGCCAATCTGCTGGAAGAAGGTGAAAAGGTCCGCCATAACTCGGAACGATTAGCCACTGTCGTGCTTGCCTGCCGGCAACAAGCCTGCTCTCCTGCTGTCCTCGCATAACCATGCCCAAAGACCAGATTCTGCAGTCTCGCCTAACGGACCAACCGCTCGATGTACTAATTCTTGCAGCCGGATTAGGCACGAGAATGAAATCTGCGCGCGCCAAGGTGCTTCACAAAATCGGCGGCCTGCCGCTCATAACTCATGTGGGTCGAACCGCGATGTCTCTCCATCCGCGGAAAATCTATGTGGTCGTGGGCCATCAGGCCGCGGAAGTTGAAGCCGCGGTCAAGGTAGAATTTGGAGCATTGGCAGAGTTTGTCACCCAGGCTGAACAGCGTGGGACCGGTGATGCGGTCATGTCTGCACGCACCTATCTTGAGAATTCTGATTCACTCGTCGTTGTTCTCTCGGGCGATGTGCCATTGTTGAAATCGGAGACGCTCGACTCCTTTATCGCCGAACATCAGAAGCGTGGCGCGGTTTGTTCTGTTCTCAGTGTACGGCTGGAAAACCCGACCGGTTACGGCCGGGTGGTTCGAGACGAGAATGATCAGTTTACGCGGATAGTGGAACAGAAGGACGCTACTCTGGAAGAGCGACAAATTAAGGAGATCAACTCCGGTATCTATTGTTTCACGGCCGACAAACTATTCTCAGCGCTGGCTCGCGTCGAACCAACCAACCAACAGGGCGAGTACTATCTCACTGATGTCCCGCAAATACTTTTGGCCGATGGCGAGAAGATCCACGTTTACCTGCACCACGATCCCCGCGAAGTATACGGAGTAAACACTCGGGCCGAGCTCGCGGAATTTGAAAACCTTGTTCGTCGCAACACAGTACGCAAGTTAATGCTTGAAGGCGGCGTGACTTTTATCGATCCTTCGCACAGTTACATCGGTGCTGAGGCCGAAATTGGCCAGGATTGCATTATTTATCCGGACGTGACGATCGAGGGTAAAACCACGGTCGGTGAAAACTGCGAAATCCGCTCGGGCACACGCATAACGAATTCCAATATTGGTGATAACGTTACCGTCAAAGATCATTGCGTGATAGTCGATTCAACCGTTGAGTCTAACTGTTCCGTAGGTCCATTTGCTCATTTACGGATGAATGCGATTTTGGAACAAAACTCCGTGGTCGGCAACTTTGTGGAAGTGAAAAAGTCGCGGCTCGGGCGCAACTCAAAGTCGATGCATCTCACATATCTTGGAGACGCTACCATCGGCGAGCGGACAAACATCGGCGCGGGTACCATAACCTGCAACTACGACGGCAAGGACAAACATCAGACGATCATCGAAGACGATGTCAAGATTGGTTCAGACACGATGTTGGTGGCGCCGGTTAGGGTTGGCAAAGGATCGATAACGGCCGCCGGATCAGTGGTGACTGAAGATGTGCCGCCTGACTCGCTCGTTGCTGGAGTTCCGGCGGTAGTAAAAAAACGTTTAGTGGAAAGGAACGATGAAAAGAAGGGGTGAATCTTAATTCATCCATCATCCCTTAGCCTTCATCCTTTAATTTATGTGCGGAATTGTTGGTTACGTCGGAAACAAGCAGGTAGTGCCGTTGATCCTCGACGGCCTTCGTAAACTCGAATATCGCGGCTACGATTCAGCAGGCATTGCTGTCGTCAACGAAAGTCACGACCTGGAGATACGTCGCGCGGAAGGTAAACTTCGCAACCTCGAGGAAGTGATCCGCCTGAGTCCACTCGATGGCACTTACGGAATAGGACACACGCGATGGGCCACACATGGTCGCCCCACCGAGGAGAACGCCCACCCTCATCGCGACTGCACGGGCCGCGTGGTAGTTGTTCATAACGGCATCATCGAGAACTACCTGCAGCTGAAAGAAGGGCTGCGCAAGAAGGACCACCAGTTCGTCACCGAAACTGACACAGAGATAATCGCCCACCTGATCGAAGAGTACTTGAAGGAAAAACACGACTTCGAAAAGGCCGTACGTCGTGCAATGTTGGACCTACGAGGCATTTTCGCTTTGGCGATCATCAATGCGGATGAGCCCGACATGGTTATCGCTGTCAGGCAGGGCCCACCCGTAGTCATAGGTCTCGGTGACCGTGAGTTTTTTGTCGCTTCTGATATTCCACCGATTCTGCAACACACACGCGACGTCTTTTTCCTCGGCGACGGAGAGATGGCTATCATCAATAAAGACGCTGTTCGCGTTACCGACTTTGAAGCCAATTCCGTCCAGCCGGCGATTCAACGAATCACCTGGGATCCGATCATGGCGGAAAAAGGCGGCTTCAAGCATTTCATGCTCAAAGAGATTTACGAGCAGCCCCGATCCGTCCGCGACACGGTGCAAGGCCGCATCTCTCTCGATACCGGGAAAATTTTTCTCGACGAGATGAAAAACATCACCGAGGATGACTTCAAGCGTTTCACTTCGATCAAGATCGCCGCCTGTGGTACGTCCTGGCATGCTGGCCTCGCGGGGAAATATATGATCGAGCAGCTGGCTCGCGTCCAGGTTGACGTAGATTACGCGTCGGAATTTCGTTACCGCGATCCTGTGATGGATGAGAACACGCTGCTGCTTGTTATTTCGCAGTCGGGCGAAACGGCGGACACGATTGCAGCATTACGCGAAGCGAGAGAACGAGGCGCGAAGGTGCTGGCTATTTGCAATGTACACGGCTCAATGATCGTGCGTGAGGCAGACGGCACGATACTGACGCACGCGGGCCCCGAGATCGGCGTTGCTTCGACCAAGGCTTTTACGGCACAGATGGTTGCGTTGTATTTGCTGGGGCTCTACCTAGGCGAACTTCGCGGCAGTTTGTCTGAAGACGAAGCCAAACATCACGCCCAACAACTGGCGGAGCTGCCGGTCAAACTTGAGCACTTGCTCAACGAATCAGACGACATCGAAGAACTCTCCAGGGAATTCTTTCGTTCGACCGACTTCCTGTATCTTGGACGCGGCATTAATTTTCCTGTCGCTTTGGAAGGCGCCCTTAAACTGAAGGAGATCTCCTACATTCATGCCGAAGGGTATCCGGCCGGCGAAATGAAACATGGTCCCAACGCGCTGATTGATGAACGACTGCCGGTGCTATTCATTAACACCCGCGAGGATGGCAATCGCTCATCCGAGCTGCGATATGAAAAAACGCATTCAAACATTGTCGAGGTAAAGGCACGGGAAGGAATTGTAATTTCAGTTCTGACTGAAGGCGATACAATGTCAGCGGATGCCTCTGATTACGTAATCAACATCCCGCCGTCAAGTGATCTACTTTCACCGATTTTGTCGATCATCCCTCTGCAGCTACTGGCGTATCACATTGCAGTCCGGCGCGGCTGCGATGTAGACCAGCCGCGCAACCTGGCGAAGTCGGTAACCGTGGAGTAATCGAAGGATACGATCCACGAATCACACTAAACAGCACGAAAATGAGTTCGTGTCATTTAGTGTGATTCGTGGATCGTTCTTTTGTTGCGACTCGTGAACCAGGTAACTTTCAGCTTTCGAATTAGGGCAAACACAAAAACGGCGGCCAAAATGCCGATGGAAGCACCAGCCATTACGAACCACCACGGACCTGCTGCAGGCTTCGCTTTCAAAGCTTGAATAACCGGAACGACGGCTCCTTCGGCGCTTTGATGGTAAGCCTCCGCTTCCGCAGTTCGAAGTGACGATTCCAAACGCTCGCGACTGGTCGCTAATATTTTGAGTTTGTTGCGCACGCTCTCCAACTCAATGCTGATTTGTCGCCGCCGAACCTCACGCAGTTCTTCCGGCTTGGTCGAACCAATGCCTGCCAACGACCGCGCGATGTTTTCCGGTTTCAGATCTTCTTCGAGTTGCCGAGCGCGGGTCTGAAGTTGCGCTTCCTTCTCCTGGACATCGAGCAACTGCAAACGTAATTTGTCCGCAGCTTGTGCCGCATCGACCTTAGTGCCTTGATCTTCCGCTTTGATGGCTGCCGCAAACGTTGAGACTAGAATCAACAACAGAATTAGACTCAAACCGTGCTTCATGATTGGCCTCACTTCTCGCACTCTTTCCTGTAACGAACCTTCGACCGAACTTGCTGTTCGTTTGATTCTTCTACAGGAACTTAGCCTCCGACCTGTGCGTTCGTCCTCGCCTCTGTTCGGGAACTGACTAACGAGCCTTTTACAAACTCCGCCACCAATACGCGGCCTTCGCTTCGTGTAAACACATAGGTAAGGGCGCCGCTGCCTTCTTCGCTTTCTAAAATCGCTGTCGGCTCGCCCAATAGTCTGACAACTTCGTCAGTGCTAAGTCCCTGCTTGAGATACGTGGTCGAAGGCCCAACGCGCAAAACGCCGATCTTTCTTACAACCCGTCCACGAGAGCCACTGCCTTGCGCTGAAACATTAACAAACGCGATAACTATGGCAACCAGAATAACTAAAGCTTTTAACATGATTTTCTCCTCAATTGTTAACGCGTAATCCAGCCCAAGAGAGTATCAACTGCTCTCAAAATTCTTGGTTTGCGACTTTTTGGTAAGACGGAAGTTGACGAACCGCAAGAGAGTGATTACAACCCGAACCTTGAGCCATGGCAAAAGCGCGCCATTGACGGCGCGCTTCGGACTCTAATATTGCTTTGGAGGCTTAAATAGTTGCCTTGCAGGAACCTCGGCCACTTTATCCGGCCCGTTTTGCTTCAGCCTGAAGCAGTCTCCTTTTCCGCTCCAGCCCCCATCGATAACCGCCCAAACTCTTATCCTCGCGGATCACCCGGTGACACGGAATAACAAGCGCCACGGGATTGGTCGCGCAGGCTCGCGCCACCGCCCGCACCGCCTTTTCTTGTCCAATTGCTTTG
>JBGTCM010000427.1:0-5497 GCA_041748795.1 Pyrinomonadaceae bacterium | reverse complement strand
CGGCGCTCTCAAAGAATTCAGCTGCCGCGGTATTACCGCGGGCACGCAACTCGTGGGCGATCTGTTGTGCGCCACGTTCTTTCTCGAAGAATTCCCGCCGCGTCTCTTTTGCACGACGTTCAGCTTCAGCGGAGCGGGCGGAGTTTTCCAGAATCGCATCTATGATTTTGGGAAACCGCACCAGGCGCTGTTGATTGATTGAGATTAACTCCAGCAGATTGCCATCGGTCGTTGTCGAAGCCAAAGTTGCGATAGCTTGATCGGAAGTATTGCGATTAAGAATGGCAGCTTCGCGCGTCTCGCGGGCGCCATTGGCCGCCGTCGTCAAATAATCCAGGACAGCAGGGGGAGTCTCTTCGCTTTTTGCTGACGCCAACAAATCTTCCGGCGTTTGAGTATTGAGAGTTTCCGTAGCAGCGTCTGCGATCTCCGGATCTTGCTCATTCCGAAGTGCAACGAGTACTTCCAGTAAATCGGCCTGTGGAAGCGGCAACAGTCCGCTGGCAGCCGCCAAGCGTGCTTGCTCAGGAGCGGTACCATCAATGATGGCACGCACGGCCGGGTTAGTTGATTTGGTATTCATTCAGACCGGATTGGCTCTACTCTAAATTGAACTGCTAACATTAGAAAAGATTGAAATTGTACTCTAACTGGATGACGGTTGAGAGATTTCGTCCTTCAATGTTGCAGGGACGCACTTGATTCCCCGCCGTATTTGACCTTGCGGAACGAATGCATGACGGTTTCAAGTTTTGCCTGTGAACTGTGGCTTGCGAAAACTGGAAAGCCGGCGGCGAGTGAGGTTAGCAGGGTTGACGCGACCACTGCGAAAACGGCAGCCCGCGATATCGAACGGAAACCCTTGAAGACCCCCCTGGAACGAACTAAGCGCCGTGACACTTCTTATATTTTTTGCCTGAGCCACAAGGACAAGGCTCGTTGCGCCCGGTCTTGGGTTGATCGCGAACTACCGTCTTGACCTTCCCATCTTCTTCGCCCGCAGCGGCGGCGCCCTGGTTTGGTCCAGTGAAAGTCAACGAGGTCGATCGTCGGGACAAACGTCGCTGTCGAAGCGTCTCAGGTGGTTGCTCCGCGACAACCTGCAGATTAAACAGCGATCGAATCGTAGAAGTGTCGATACGATCCAGCATCTGCTGGAACATATCAAAACTCTGCTTCTTGTATTCGACGAGGGGATCCTTTTGTCCGTAACCGACTAACCCGATGCCTTGCTTCAAGTGATCAAGCGACAGCAAGTGGTCCTTCCACTGCGCATCGATGATGTTGAGCATGATGATGCGCTCATAGGTGCGCATTGCCTCAGGCCCGATCTGTTGCTCTTTGTGCGCATACCGAACTTTGAGTTTTTCCCAGATGGTGTCGATCACTTCCTGAGTTGTCAGGTTCTGGAAGTTGATCTCCTCCGAATCCGCATCGAAGTCGTAGATCGTCTTGATCTGAATCGTGTAGTTCTCGACGTCCCAGTCTTCAGGAGATACGTCCGGGTTCAGGTATTGATTGGTAAGATCGGAAAGCAGGTCAAAGGCCACGCCCGCTGCAGGCGGATCGCCCATCAGGTAGTCTCGCTGGTCGGGCTCTTCCATCAACTGGCGGCGCAAGCCATAGATCGTCTCGCGCTGCTTGTTCATGACGTCGTCGTATTCAAGCAAATGTTTGCGCGACTCGAAGTTTCGACCTTCAACAGACTTCTGCGCAGATTCAATGCGCTTCGAAACCATCTTCGACTCAATCGCCACGCCCTCTTCCATTCCGAGACGCTGCATGAGGGCCTTGACCTTATCGCCGGCAAAGATGCGCATCAGGTCATCTTCAAGAGACAGGAAGAAGCGGGACGTTCCTGGATCGCCCTGGCGTCCGGCACGGCCGCGAAGCTGATTGTCGATGCGGCGTGACTCATGGCGCTCCGTGCCAAGGATATGCAGTCCGCCGATACCCACTACTTCCTTATGCTCTTCCTCCACGATCCGCTTGGCGCGCGCAAACGCTTGAGACCATTCCTGCTCAGTGGCCTCGTCAGGATCGATCTCTTCCTTCTTGAGAAACTCGCGAGCCATGAAGTCAGGATTTCCACCCAGCAAGATGTCTGTACCGCGGCCGGCCATGTTGGTGGCAATCGTGACGGCGCCCTTACGTCCGGCCTGGGCCACAATCTCCGCTTCGCGCTCGTGATACTTGGCGTTGAGAACGTTGTGTGGGACGGCGTCACGTTGCAGCCGGCGCGCGATCAATTCCGAGTTTTCGACAGAGACGGTACCCACCAGCGTGGGCTGGCCTCGATCGTGGCACTCCTTTATTTCTTCGATGACCGCGTCCCACTTCTCAGGCAGGGTGCGATAGATGACGTCCGAAAAATCCTTTCGCACCATCGGTTGGTGAGTGGGAATTACTATTACTTCGAGCTTATAAGTGGTGTGAAACTCTGCGGCTTCAGTTTCCGCTGTACCGGTCATGCCCGACAGTTTCTCGTAAAGGCGAAAGTAGTTCTGCAAAGTGATCGTGGCGAGGGTTTGATTCTCTTTCTCAATCTTCACGCCCTCTTTCGCTTCAACGGCCTGATGCAGACCATCGGACCAGCGGCGACCTTTCATTAAGCGACCAGTAAAATCGTCGACGATAATCACTTCGCCGTCCTGGACCACGTACTGATGATCGAGTTTATAAAGAGTGTGGGCCTTTAACGCCTGCTCTACACAATGAAGCAGCTCCATGTTTGACGGGTCGTAGAGATTCCCCACTCCCAGGAGACGTTCAGCCTTGTCGACACCATCTTCAGTCAACACAGCAGTGTGCTGTTTTTCGTCGACCAGGTACTCGCCGGTTTTCTTGCCATCGATCTCTTCGCCCTTACGCAACTGCGGGATGATTGCGTCGGCTTTGTAGTACTTGTCTGTTGCCTCGTCTGACGGACCCGAAATGATCAACGGAGTACGTGCTTCGTCAATCAGGATCGAGTCAACCTCGTCGACGACGGCGAAGTAGTGGCCTCGCTGCACACAGGTAGCGAGATCAAACTTCATATTGTCGCGCAGGTAGTCGAACCCGAATTCGTTGTTGGTGCCATAGGTGATATCGGCGGCATATGCTGTTTGCCGCTCGAAATCGTCCATGTCGTTTTGAATAACGCCGACTTCCAGTCCCAGGAAGCGATGGATCTGGCCCATCCATTCGGCGTCGCGCGAGGCGAGATAATCGTTCACGGTGATAACGTGAACTCCGCCTCGGCCGGTCAACGCGTTGAGATATGCTGGTAACGTGGCCACCAGCGTTTTACCCTCGCCGGTGCGCATCTCCGCGATTTTTCCCTGGTGCAAAACGAGGCCGCCAATCAGTTGCACGTCGAAATGCCGCATGCTGGTCGTGCGCACGCTGGCTTCACGGACGACAGCAAAGGCTTCTGGAAGTATTTCGTCGAGTACTTCTCTTTCGCGCCGCTTGAGCTCTTCCTTGTCGGTTATGCTCGCAACCTCGCGTTGCAGCCGCTCCTTAAACTCCGCCGTGCGGGCGCGCAATTGTTCATCAGACAGCTTTTTAATTTCCGGCTCGAGCGCGTTGATTTGTTCAACGATAGGCTGGACCGTTTTGAGAAAACGTTGGTTACTGCTGCCGAATACTTTAGTTAGTAATTTATCGAAACTCATACTTTAATCTAGTCTCTTGCCTGGAAAAGTTATTTTTGTTCTCTTGATGTTTTACCCGCTAATTTTAGTTGAGTGGCAAGGCTCGAGCAAGCCGTCAGAAAATGCCAAGCGGTCCTTAACCCGCCGCCAATTGCTTTTTTATAAAGTCGACCATCGCCTGCCTCGGCATTGTAAAGTTGAAAATTATTTTCTTCCCATTTGGCTCCGCGCTGGTGTTTCTCAGTAACACTTCTTCCTCTTTGCCGGCCCGTGATTCAGCGCCGATCAGGAGGGCTGCATTGAACCCTTTAGCCAGCAAACGAGCACTATTGTCGGACGACACTTCCGATTCCACCGAAGCCAGCACTTCGGTTTCTCCCTGCTTGATCGTGAAAACAATCTTGGTCCCGGGGTTGTCGTTATCGATGGGCTTCAGATAGATGAGAAAACCGCTGTCGTTTAACGCTCCGACCATGCGGCCAAAGAGGTCGACCAGATTCGCGTCGCCCTCTTTCTTGGTAAACTTGGGATCTTTAAGTTTCCCGTTTCCATCCAGTTCAGCTTCGATCACAATCTCGAAGGGTTGGTTCAAGTCCAGCTTTCCCTGGTTCTTCAAGTCGTTGGCGTAAGCGGCAAAGTCCTTCAAAGCTTTCTTATTGATCTCACCTTCCTTTGGAAGCGTAAGGTTGTTATCTTTCGCGACCTTGTCCAATTCTTTCTGCGCCTGCTCGTTCTTCTCATCCACTCCCGGACTTGGACTAGCATTCGCTTGCGCGACCGCTTGGGACGGCGAGCCAGTTGGAGCAGGGCTTGGCGATGTCGCGGGAGGCGTTGGAGTCGAGGACGGCTCAGGCAATGGAGGCGTAGGCGCCGGCACGGATCCAGCAGGTTGCGTTTGCTGCACGATTATCTGTGATGGCGGCGGAGGTGGGAGCGGTGGCATTACCATGCCCGGCTGACCATCGAGTGCCCAGTAGCCGTCGGGATAGCGAAACTTATCCCCGCTAAGTTGCACAAACTGCACGTCGTCGCCAATCTCCGTTCGGTCGTAGTCTTTGTCCACGAACCGTGTGTTAGACACGATCCCGGCGATGTTCAGGACATTCCTCACGCCGGGAACGTACATGAGACATGCGATCGATAGAATGTGAACCGCTACCGACCAGGTTACCCACTTCACCACCAACTGTCCCCGCGGTTCCCAGTTAACCTCAAAATCTTTAAAAAGTTCGGTCATCCCTTTAACAACGCCCTTAACTCAACCAATGTTCCTAATCTCACTCCTGATCTTAGACGCACTCAAGCTCCCAACCGTTGCGAACGGCGACTGGATGGCGGCATCCCTATACGGTAGCACTTTGGCTTGCAGTTGCTCAAAGTATGGGGTTTTCATCGCAGACGGATGTCAGGCGTAAAAAGGGTTAATATGGGAGCCAAATGCGCTCATCTGGAAAAGGTAGGCAACGCCGTGATGGCAACCGCCGCAACAAGGGCGGAGACAACGACCGGCACTCAGGGAGCACGCGAAAACCGAGCGAGCCAGCCGCATTCGGTGCGGACAAACCGACTGCTCAGTCGCGCGACGTAAGAAAGCTGTTGGAGGGAATCGGAACCCCTCGTCGTGCGCCCTTCAAACCTGACCCGTTTCAACTCGAAGCACTGGCGGCGCTCGAATTTGAAGACGTCCTGGTTACTGCTCCGACCGGGAGCGGCAAAACCTGGATCGCGCGCGAAGGAATCCGACGTTTATTAGCCGCGGGACGGCGCGCCTGGTACACCACTCCACTTAAAGCGCTCACGAACTCAAAGTTTCAGGAGTTTGCCGAGGAGTTCGGAGAGGACCAGGTTGGAATACTTAC
>JBGTCM010000426.1:0-2555 GCA_041748795.1 Pyrinomonadaceae bacterium | reverse complement strand
AGTTCGTTTGCGGGGCTTGGATTCCCACGAATCGAACGCCTTCTCAATACCGCGCAGGGCGATATGCAGCGGAATCTGCATCTCCTTCCAACTCTCGATCAAAGCCCAATCCATCGGGCTGACGAGCAAATGCCGTCCGCGGCGACGGATAAACGCGTCTTCGATTTCAGTGAAGTAGTTGAAGTAATTCAAACTCGAAGTCCAAAGTCCAATGTCCAAAGTCCAATGTCAAAGTTGGGCGCGCAGTTTGGGGTTCAAGCTTTAGCTTGCGAAATCCCTCGGAAAGACACAACCCCCGATGCATCGAGGGGTGAACTCTGAACTACCCTCCCGACTTTGGACTTTGGACATTGGACTTTGGACTATCCACGGTTCGTTCGTAAATAAGTCGCAGTCCTTCAAGCGTCAACGTGTCGTCAACCAATTCAATAAACTCTGAACCAGTGGCAATCAGAGGCGCGAGTCCGCCCGTGGCTATTACGCGCGGTGTACCGCCGAGCTCATCGATCATCTTTCTCAGTACTCCATCCACCAGCCCGACGAAGCCGTGGTACAAACCAGACTGCATAGCCGTGATCGTTGACGAACCGATCACCTTCTGTGGTCTTCGGATATCTACGCGTGGCAACTTGGCCGTTCGCTCAAAAAGCGCGTCGGAAGAAATCATGATTCCCGGTGTAATTACTCCTCCAACGTATTCGCCTTGCTGATTGATCGCGTTGAAGGTTGTCGCCGTTCCAAAATCCACTACGATGCAGGGCGCGCCATACTTTTCAATTGCCGCCACCGCGTCGACGATCCGATCGGCGCCCACGTCTGACGCAGGCTCGTAAAGAATCTTGAGTCCTGTGTGAGTCGTATGGTCCACGAAGAGTGGTGTCAGGTGGAAATAGGTCTCCGCCATCGTTTTCAGCGTGTAATTCAAAGGCGGGACGACGGACGCAATCGCGATCGCACTGATGCCTTTAAAATCCAGGCCGGCCAACTCGAAAAGGTTGCGAGCATGGACGCCATACTCGTCGACTGTGCGCGAACGCGCAGTTGTCAGTCGCCAGTGTGCGGCCAGCTCCGTGTCGTTAAAAACACCGAGCGAAGTGTTTGTGTTTCCCGCGTCAATAACGAGCAGCATAGTCGAGTTCCGATTTTGTTGAGACGAACAGGTGTATAGAGTACAACCTTCAGGTTGCCTGGTGGCTAGCCCGCAGATCGGCTTTGAGGGTGCGCCTTACCCCAACACGCAAGCTAAAGCTTGTACTCTATACGCCTGTCGTCAGCGTTTCCTCAATTGCATCAGCGGCGTTTGAAGCGCCGTTCTCCTTTTGAACCAGCTGGCCAATCGCAGCAGCTTTGGAAAAGTAATCTGGATTCCCCAATAAGGCTTTCAACTCGCGCGTGGCTGTTTCAGCATTGTATCGCGGCCGGGGGATTGCGCGCCCGCAACCGATGCGCGCCACTCGCCAGGCATTGTCAAACTGATCGTGCGCATGCGGAAGAACTAATGCCGGCCGTCCCGACCGCAGTGCCTGGCCGGTCGTTCCCACACCACCCTGATGTACGACCGCCAGGGCGCGCGGCAAGACTTCTCCAAACGGCGCGTACTCAAATGCGGCGATACCCTCAGGCAAAGGCCCTTCCGGTCTATTCCGCTCATGCCCGATCAAGAGTAGCGCTCTCTCACCGAGGGCCTGCGCGGCTTTTATCGAGTCGAGATAAAAATCTTTTGCAACCCAGAACGCAGACGAACCGAGCGTGAAAACAATCGGCGGTGGGCCATCGTCGAGAAACTTCGACAGCTCAGGTTGCATTTCATTCTCACCGAAGTAGTCGCGCCGATCGTAAAACGGAAACCCTGTGACACGCGCGTTGGGCGGCCAATCCGGTTGCGGAGGGCCTAATACTGAAGAGAAGAGCGCCAGCACCAGGTATGGCGAATGCTGACCTCGAAGCAAAGGTGGTTCACCGCGCGGCAGCCCTAATTCGGCCCGCAGACTGTAAACCGGCTTCATGATCTTTTCCAGTCTAAGCACGGCAGCGCGATAAAACAGGCGCCCAAGCACGGGACTAAGTTTGAGTAGATGATGCAGGGCCGGAATTTGAGGCGGCACCGGCGGCTCGTAAGCGGAGAAAAATGTGATCGGCGCCAGTATACTCGAAGCCCATAGCAGTCCGCGCTTTTGCGCCACGATTGGACCAACCAAAGGCAGCGTATGAGTCAGCAACAGATCAGCGCCCTCAACTGCGGCGTCGAGGTCTTCGTAAACCTCACGCAGGTTAAGTGTGAATAGCTCGATGACTTTCTCAGTTCCACCCTTCGCCTGAATCAGAGCGTCTGCAAGCTTGGTGATCTCATCTGGCTGATCGTAGGAAGGCATATCCGGTCGCACTGGAAAAAACTCGATGCCGATGGCATCCACCTTTTCCCGGTAGACCTCGGCGGTCGCTATTACGGGCGTGTGTCCACGGGCTTTTAGCTCGAGTGCGATTGCGACGTAAGGATGGATGTCGCCGAATGAGCCGAAGGTGGATAGGACGATGCGCTTGCCGGGAGTCATCTA
>JBGTCM010000425.1:0-3468 GCA_041748795.1 Pyrinomonadaceae bacterium | reverse complement strand
GGCACTCCGTGGCCGCCCCTCTCTCGGTACCACACACGTCGCACTCGCAAAGAAGGGGCGGCCACGGAGTGCCGCCCCTACAATAACAACCCTTGACCGATAACTTTCCCCGGTCTATCTTCGCTCGAATTCATTTCTTGCAATTTTAGTTCGAACGGGAAAATCTTAAGCATGTCGACGATCTTAGCCACCGCATCTCCTGCCTGGGCCATATCGGATTACCTGGAAGTAGGCAACGGGCAACTCACAATTAACGGCGCCAATGCGTTGGAGTTGATCCGGCAATACGAATCGCCGCTGTTCGTGTTTTCCGAGCCGCGAATCAAATCTAATATTCGACGACTGACGAGCGCGGCCCAGGCGGTGGATCATCCAATACGATTTTTCTATGCCTCGAAAGCCAACTCGAATATGGCGGTCCTCAAAACCGTACTCGAGTCGGGCATAGACGTTGAAGTGAACAGCGGTGGCGAGCTCTTCAAGGCGTTGCGCGTCGGGTTTCGTCCGGATCAAATCATCTTTAACGGAACCAGCAAAAGCGCCGGTGAATTGGACGATGCCGTGCGCGCTGGTATCTACGCGATCAACGTTGATTCGATCTACGAGATAGGCCTGGTTGAAGAGGCAGTGAAACGAGCAGCTGCAGATGATAAGCCGCAAAAGCCGGCCAGAATTGTTTTGCGTCTGGTTCCCGAAATCGGAACGCGTTCACACCTTGGATTACAAACAGCTTTGCTGACTTCGAAGTTTGGGATCTCGTCATCGGAGGTTTTGGATGCGTTTCGTCGTGGTTTACGGAATCCCGATCTGATTCATGTTTGCGGCATTCACATCCACGTCGGCTCACAGACACCTGATGTCGAGCCGTTTGCCGAAGCGTTTCGCAGTATGTGGGAACACCTGGTGGCCATTCATCGCGAAACCGGTCACACGCTGGAACACATCAACCTTGGCGGTGGTATTCCCGTCAACTACCTCCGCGATCGTTCACAGGCAGATCAGCTTCCGGAGCACGAACGCGACATGCTGGGCGCCGACCTTGAACCGCAAGTGGTGCTCTCCGAGGCTCTCCGTGTAGCACGTGAGTCGGCGCGCGATGCGCAGGCTGAACATTTACTCGAACAGACGACGTTGCTGCTCGAACCGGGACGAAGCGTGATAGCCGATGCTGGTCTGGTCCTGACGACGGTTCTCAACATCAAGACCCGGCCGGAAACAGGCGACGTCTGGCTGCTGACTGACGCGGGCTACAACATCATGCTCTCGATGAACAATTACAAGTGGTACTACCATCTGATCTCCGCCACGCGCGCCGGTGAGCCGCATGAGAGCGAATACAAGGTTGCCGGGCCGCTCTGCGATTCGGGAGATGTTTATTTTGATATCGAGCGCTGCGGCCGGCTTCCGGATTATCGAAAGCTCCCCGCGAATGTTCAGCCCGGCGAGGTCCTGTCTCTTCTGAACTCAGGCGCCTACTCGCTGGCCCAGATGTTTCATTACAACGGACGCCCACTTCCCGCCGCGGTCATGGTTAAAGACGGCGGCGACGTAGAACTAATTCGACGGCGCGACACCTACGAAGACCTCTTAACCAACGACGTTTGGTAAAACTAGTCCAATGTCCAAAGTCGAAAAACAAGTGCATAAAGAGGGCCGCTTGACCGCTAATTTTCACCCTAATCGCTTAGGAGGTGAAGATTATGAAAATCAAGAAATTTGAGGATTTGGAATCGTGGAGAAAAGCCCGGAAGTTAACTAACACAGTCTACGAGGTAACAGCGGCCGGTAGTTTTACGCGCGACTTTGCCTTGAAAGATCAGATCCGGCGAGCTTCAATCTCAATACTATCGAACATAGCGGAAGGATTTGAGCGAGAGGAGACAAGGAGTTCCTTCAGTTTCTAGCAGTAGCAAAAGGTTCGTGTGGTGAAGTTCGTGCCCAACTCTATATTGCTATGGATCAAGGGTATCTCACGCAAGATTCGTTTGAGGGACTCAGTGTAGACGCCAATGATATTGGTCGCTTGCTTTCTGGCTTGATGAAGTACCTAAGTAGGTCAGAACTTAAAGGCAGCAAGTACCGCTGATCACTAAGACTTTGGACATTGGACATTGGACTTTGGACTAAAAAGATGAGCACAAACCATCACCAGCTAGTTCGTGGACTTGGCCCAATCGCCGCTATCTCCATTAACGTCGGCAACATCATTGGCACCGGCATCTTCTTAAAGGCCCGCGTGATGACCTGTAACGTGGGCACCCCATGGCGCGTCCTTCTCGCCTGGATTGCCGCTGGTCTACTCGCTCTCGCCGGTGCGCTCACATACGCGGAGCTCACCACGATGCGGCCACACGCCGGCGCTGAATACGTAATCACAAAAGATGCATACGGTCGTGTCTGGGGATTCCTCAACGGCTGGTCCCAGTTCCTGATTTCGCGTACCGCTTCGGCCGCGGCACTCGCCGTCGGTTTCGCGATCTTCATGAACGATCTAATGGGCGGCAGTCTTAAGACAGTTTATTACTCATTTAGAATGCCCTTGTTTGGTCACACGGTTGAGCTGGGCACATTAACAGTCATTGCCCTCATTACGCTGGCGGTTACGACCTTGATAAATTGCGCCGCGGTTAGTGTCAGCGGCCATGTGGCGTCCGTAATTACGATACTGAAAGTTGTCGTTGTGCTTGGTGTCGGCATCGCGGCTTTCTTTTATCAGGATGGCACTTTCGCAAATTTCTCGACCGCCAGCACGGCAGCTTGCGAAGGCGAGGTCACCGGCGGCGGGGTGCTCGCTTTTAGCGCAGCAATGGTCGGCGCACTCTGGGCCTATGATGGCTGGAATAATATTTCGTACATGGCCGGCGAAGTGAAGCATCCGGAACGCAATCTTCCTTTGGCATTGATCGCCAGCATGCTGATCATCATCGTGCTCTATGTGCTGGTAAACGTCAGTTACTTCTACGTGATGACACCGACCGAGGTAGCCAGTGTTGACACCACCGCGACTTCGGTCGCAGCCGAGGCAATCCTGAGAGTGCTGGGACCGGTGGCCGTTACGATGATGGCCGGGGTCATGATGCTTTCCTCGTGGGGTTCTTTGCAGTCCTCGATCCTGGGCACAGCTCGTATTCCATACGCCATGGCCCGCGACGGTGTGTTCTTTCAGAGCCTGGCTCGCGTTTCAAAGAATACAAAGGTCCCTGTGATTTCGTTGATTGTGCAGGGTATATGGGCTGCCGTCTTGACCCTTTCGGGTTCGTTTGATCAGCTCACCGACATGGCGATCTTTGCTTTCTGGCTTTTCTACGGGCTGGTGGCGGCGGCCGTGTTCGTGTTTCGTTGGCGCGAACCTGATGCAGAGCGACCCTATAAGACCTGGGGATATCCTGTCGTGCCGGCGCTATTCGTTTTGACAACGATTTATCTCATCGCCACGACGATCTGGAACTACCCAGTGCGGTCGGTAAT
>JBGTCM010000424.1:0-11959 GCA_041748795.1 Pyrinomonadaceae bacterium | reverse complement strand
TGGGCGCCCCTGGTGGCCCAAGGAAACGGGGCGCCCACGGAGGGACGCCCCTACAAATTTGATTTTTAGCACTCCTTGACAGGCTCGTCCCGCTTCTTTAGCATTATAATCCGTCAGTCGTAACCAAGTTAACTGATCTTTGGATGTGGAAGTTCGGGCACGTATGTCAATGGTAGACGGCTTCCCTTACAAGGAAGAGGTTGGGGGTTCGAGTCCCTCCGCGCCCACCACGATGCAGATGTTAGATGCTGGATACTGGATGCTAGAAGCTGGACGTTGATAATTACCGGCTGCTGCTCTAGCATCTAACATCTAGCATCTGGCATCTCGCTATGCGGAGTCGTAGTTCAGTTGGTTAGAACGCCGGCCTGTCACGTCGGAGGTCGCGGGTTCGAGTCCCGTCGGCTCCGCCACTTATTGGTGGTAATGAGAGAACATTTGGCCAGTCTTCGGGCTGGTCATTTGTGTTTTTTTGCTGTTTAGTTTTGGTTAAGCCCGCGCCTAGTGGAATTCAGTTGCTCAGGAACGGGAAGTCTTTAATTATCAAAGCGATTAGCCAACTTATGTCGAATCCGCTTCGGTTTCTGACTCAAGATGCTGTTGCTTCAGGTGCATGAACTTGGGCGCCACGATGGTATTCTGATCGATATTCGCCGAGGCAATCTGTTCCCAAATAATCGATGCCCCCGAAAGATCCGTTCCCTGAAGATTTGCCTTCTCTAGATTCGCAAATTCGAATTTCGTAAACTGCATGCGTGCGCCACGAAGATCGGAATTAGATAGATTAGCCTGCTCAAAGTCCGCCTGGTTTAATCGAGCATCACGGAGGTTCGCCCCAGTTAAATCTGCTCGCTTGAAATGCGCACTCTCAAGTGCACATTCCTGCAAGTTTGCGCCTCTTAGACTTGTGTCGCTGAAGTCTCGATGCGAGAGAATCACGTTCCGCAAATCGGCGCCTTGGAAACTAGCACCGTTAAACTTTGTGTAGCCTAGATGTGCCTCCTTGAGATTTGCATTATCAAGGTTGGCGCCTTGGAAGTCAGCGCCATACAACTCTGCGTGCTGAAGATTTGTTTCGAAGAGCACTGCCTCTTTCAGACTGGCATTTGACAGATTGGAACGCTCAAGATTAGTGCGATCTAAGTGAGCCCCGGCAAGATTCGCTCCCTTGAGGTCTGCTTTGAAAAGGCTTGCATTTTGAAGTTCTGCACCGTGCAGATCCGCTCCATGAAGGGTTGCTTCGTCAAGATTCGCTCTTTTGAGGTTGGTTAGCGCCAGATTGGCGTTAATCAATATGGCTTGTTGCAATGTGGCTCCTTCCAAATTTACTTTGCTGAGGTCAAACCCGGATAAGTTTATGCCTCGTAATTCAGCATGCTTAAGGTTGCAATTGGTGATACGTGTTCCTTCCAAATTGGCTCCTTGGAGCTCCGCCCCTTCCAGATTTGCACCCTCCAGATTCAAATACCGAAGAGTAGCCCATCCCAATTGCACCCTCTCAAGTTTCGTTCCAATCATGACCGCTCTGCTTAGATCAGCCATTCGAAGATTCGCACCTTGGAGGTTCGCTCCTGAAAGGTCTGCGCCCTTGAGATCGGCCCCACGAAGATTCGCCCCCTCGAGGTTAGCGTCTCGAAGGTCTCGAAGAATCTTTCGGCTCAAGTCTGCCTTCCTTAGATTGACCCCCCGAAGGCTAACCTCACCGAGATTTACGTCACTGAAGTTTATTTCACGGAGATCGGCACCGACCAGAACTCTCGCGCTGGAGGCGCTGTGATCCGCACCCGAGCAAATAATCTCCACGGCAAACCTTCTCATTTGGTCAGTCCACTGAATGTTCCGGCATCGGCTATCTCCAACCAGAAATCTCTTAATGAATAGATACTCCATGATGGAACGATGTGCGAATTTAACCTGACCCTGGGCATCGCGATTTAGCAGAGATCGCGCCGTCGTTTTCCATTCGTCAATGGAGATCTGAAGGGAACGAGTTAGGTCAGCAACCTCTTGTCTTGTTACTCGGTCAGTCCCGCGCTGAACGAAGTCTAGATAGAGCTTTACTGCGATCTCCTCTGAGAAACGCTTGATGTCGTCCTTGCTCTTCCACCACCCGACCTCTCGCTCGTACCATTTCTCAACCATAAGTTCATACAAGTCACAGCTTAATTTGATCTGCGAAGCGTGCTCAAGCACATCCGGAATGTAAGCTAGGAGTAGCGGGCGTATTGAGAGCAAGGGGATCTTGTTAACCACCTCCTGAGCCTTTTCTCTCAGTGGTTTTTTCCAAAACGGATAGCGGCGGCGCAAGAACTCACCAACCTGTCCGTCTGTAAACGGCGCAAGATAGATCTTCCGGAATTCGTACACTCCGTGCTCTCCATGCTTCAAGGGACCTACTTTAACTACGCCTGTCTGTGACGGAATTTCGTCATCTCTTGGAATGAACTGAGTTCGGCAGGTAATCAAGACGCGCCGGAAGAGACTGCACTCTTTTATTAGTCCGTCTAGTCTGCTCCTGTAATCCCTCGCGGCTCTTGGGTCTTCATCGAACGCATCGATAAACAGTATGGTTCTATGCTTGTCTGCTATGCTCCGGATGGCTGCCGCGGCTTGCGGATGCCCCAGGGGTACAACGAAAAGGCGTGATCGTCGCCAGGGATACTTACGCTGATTGCATGCGTAGTAATTAAGCGCGAATGACGACTTTCCCATTCCTGAGTCTGCCAGTAGCAGCATATACCGCTCATTTGAAAAATTGCTGCAGAACCGATCGACTGTTGAGAACAGATCTTCTCTAGGCCGTCTCGAATCTCGATCCTCAATGCGTTGGCTAAGATCAACATCTGAGCAATGCGGCCGAACATAATATCGAGTGGCATTGAGGACTATATCGGCGGGATAAAAATCCGCTCCGAATTTTCTGTTTAGTGCACGAACAATCCACCAGTGCTCCAAAACGGGCCATACGAGGACCGCTGTAAGAATTGCGGTTAGCACGACGGCGGCAAACTCAACGGGCGTCATCCAATCGAAGGAAGCAACCTGATGCTGAAGTGAGAGGAGTGAAAAGTCTGTCTGGGCTACCGCGAAGGGGGACATTCGTAACCCTCCCAAAAGAGGAATGAACTAGAGTCTGTGAGAGGTATGATTGGACAGAAGACTCCGGATGCGCAAGGACAAATCTTCCCTCATAATGACAATGGCCAGATTTCGCAAAAAATGATCTCCGTTATTGACGCCATCCGACTCGTAAAGAGACGAACCCCTAAACTCCATCCGGAGGTGGTTGCGTTAACATCCGCGCTGGGGCGCTACCTGGCCGAGGACATCATCGCCGATTCAGACCTTCCGCCTTTCGATCGATCCCAGATGGATGGTTACGCCATACGGGCTGCCGACGTGCAGGAGACGACTGAGGTTAGGCCCGGTCGTTTGAAAATCGTTGGCGAATCGGCAGCCGGTCGCGGTTGGCACCATGAAATGAATTCGGGAGAAGCCGTACGGATCATGACCGGCGCGCCTGTTCCGAAAGGCGCAGACAGTGTTCAGCAGGTCGAACTCACACGGGAAATCGATGGCACAGTTGAAATTTTGGAGCCCGTGGCCGAGGGGCGTTCCATTGTTAAGCGCGGAGCAGAGATTCCGACCGGGACGCGCGTTCTCAGTGCCGGTGAACAGATCAACGCGGGAATGATGGCCGTACTTGCTTCGTTTGGTTACGCCCGCGTCTCCGCCGGCAAACGTCCTCGTGTAGCTGTCCTGGCAACCGGCAGCGAGCTAGTCGCGGTGGACCAGAAACCCGGACAGGACCAGATACGCGATTCAAATAATTTTTCCATCAGCGCCTACGCGCAACTCGCGGGCGCGGTTGTTGAGCGACTGCCACTCGCCGGCGACAATCAGGAATTACTAAAAACGCAGATCAGTGAAGCGGCCACGCGAAGCGAGGTGGTTATCACCTCCGGCGGGGTGTCTGTAGGTGTCTATGATTTTACCAAGACTGCGCTGAAGGAACTTGGCGCGGAAATCTTTTTTGAACGAGTAGCCTTGCGCCCCGGCAAGCCAACAGTTTTTGCGCGACTGCCGAATGGCGCACTCGTATTCGGCCTGCCCGGCAATCCGGTTTCAGTTTCAGTCACGTTCAACCTCTTTGCGCGCATCGGAATTTTGGCTTTACAAGGTGCGAATGAGACGGAGTTGGCCCGGGACACTGCGGTGCTTGGCAAGAATGTTAAAGCTGCGAAAGAACGAGAGAGTTATCTACCAGCGCGATTGAGCACAGATGACGAAGGCCGGTTAATTGCTGAACCATTAAAGTGGGGCGGGTCGTCCGACTTCGTTGCGTTTGCGCGTGCTACGGGATTAGTTGTTGTGCCGTCAGATATGGGCACAGTTGAAGCGGGAACAAGAGTGCGGGTCTTGCGGCTGCCGTCGTAGCCCGAGGACCTTGTCGCGCACAATCATTAGCCAGTTTCCTACTGAAGACGGAGCCCGCGAAGCGGCCGATAGCGTAAAGCCTGGGGTGGAGCGCAGCGAAACTTCAGGAAACTAGTGATTGAGAAACCAAAGCCCGCGAAAGCGGGCGACAGCTCTGATTCGCCGAGTCTGTCGGCCGCTAACGCGGACTGTGTTCTTTCAATTACTGCTTCCCTGGGGTTTCGCTACGCTTCACCCCAGGCTTTACGCCATCACCCGCTCCGCGGGTTAAACGACGCGAGCCGAAGCTTGAACTGTAAACTACTCGCCATGCCGCGCCGGTTTAATCCCAAACAACGACAACAAGGCTTCAAGTCGACGGAAGAAGTTGATCTTGTTCAGTAGTGGATTAAGCCACCCGTTGGTAATGCAGTAGTGAGAATCATGCGGCTTTGTGTGATGGACCTCATGATGCGAAGGCTCGAGCACGAGCCGTGTTCGTTGCAACCACCTCACCAGGGTGGAAGACTCCGGCGCGTGGGCCCATTTGTGAAATTGGTTTGTGGCTACTGTCGCGATCGCCAGAATCGTTACAAACAAAACAGTAAACGCTATCCAACCTGATACTGGACCAGTCAACAGCAAGTAAAGGCAAAACAACAGCGTAGGCGCAGCAAAGATGCAAGAATTCCCCAGCGTGGTGACAATGTTGTGGGTGCAGATGTCTCGGGGATAAAGGTGATGCTGACGAAACGGTTTCACAAAACCTGGGCCTATGATTGGTGTGTCTTCGGAGAAGTAAGTATCCCCTATCCAGTGAATGAGGCCCGTCAGCAGATCGCCAAAGACCAGGCCGAGCGGAATGCCCAGCGCCACCAGCCAAAGTAATTCAAGCTCGTAAAGGCGAGTCAGTCCAAAATAGAGATTAAGACCAAAAAGCAGTGGAAAGAGAAACATAGTGCTGTGTTCAAGGAAAGAATGTAACGGAGTGGAATGCTCCACTACGCCGCTATAGCCGGTTCCCGGTTCAGAACTGATGAGACTAACTAAAGTTCGGCTATGAACGTCCGGCTCGCGTCCGTTTCGCGTAGTCGGGGGTTCTCCGATCACCAGAGTTTCCTCACTTACGGTGGCTGACATAAACTAAGGTTGCTTCAAGTCTTGAGAGTTAGTAGATCCTGTATCTTTACGTTCGAGGCCCGCCCGTGGATCGGTTTTTTTGCAGTAAGGCAATAAGATTATTCTGTTATGCTCGCAAAAAGGCAATAGGAAATTATTGAAACCCTGCGCGTTCAGGTAGCTCCGGGTACTATTGAACTCGGAGCTTTGCACTTGGTGTTTTGTACTTTGTAATACTAAGTCCAGGCTTCAATAAGTATTTCGGCCTTAAAATTCCAAGAACCAAGCACAAAGCTCAATTAACAGCCGGCGCTATTGCGCTATTTCATAATATGACGCAGCTTTCGCATGTTGACGACCAGGGCCGCCTGAGAATGGTGGATACGAGTTCCAAATCGGTGAGCACTCGTCACGCCGTTGCCTCGGCGCGCGTATTGATGTCGAGCGAAACCGTACAGGCGGTCCGCGAGCATACGACACCGAAGGGCGATCCCCTGGAAGCCGCTCGACTTGCGGGCATAATGGCTGCCAAAAGGACCGCGGAATTAATTCCACTCTGCCATCCGCTGCCACTGACACACGTTGACGTGCAAGCGCGAACTGAAGACGATGGTATCTACCTGGAGTCGAGTGTGTCTACCAACGCGCAAACCGGCGTGGAAATGGAGGCCTTGACGGCCGTTGCCGTGGCAGCACTCACTATCTACGACATGTGCAAAGCTTTGGATAAGAGCATGATAATTTCCGACGTTCGTTTGGAGAGTAAGACTGGCGGCAAATCGGGTGACTATTTCAGGAAGTAGGGTAGGACAGACATTGCGGGTGAAGTCCAATGTCCAATGTCCGTTTTGAGGAAGACGCAATCCTTCGACCGCCAATTTTCAAACGTTACGATTTATGAATTGACCTTTGTAGAAGGACTTTGGACTTTGGACTTTGGACTTCACCCGGAATGCCTGTCCTACTAATTAGGCGGAACATCGTTAATTTCCCCGGCGTTTATTAGTGTGCAGTAAACGGTTTCTGAACGGAGGCTGGATATGAAGTTCGGTATTTCTCAGGATGCACGTCCCCAGGCCACGCTGTTGCTCATCGCGGCGGTTCTTTCCATTGTGCTGTGGTTTATCCCGTTTGCTGAGCTTCTAACTTATCCCTTTCGTCTTTTTGTCACCTTCATACACGAGGGCGGGCATGCCATTGCGGCTTTGTTGACCGGGAACTCTGTCGAAAGTCTCAGCATTGCCACCAACGCCAGCGGAGAAACTTATACCTCCACGGGCGGCACCATTTCACAGATCTTCGTTGCCAGCGCGGGCTATCTAAGCTCAATGGCCTACGGCGCTTTATTGCTAGTGTTGATTCGACGAAGTATTGCCGCGCGTGTGGTGCTAATCGGATCGGCAGCCGTGGTGCTCGCACTGACTTTGATTTACGGACTCTTCAAACCGATGCTGTCCGGGTTCGGTTGGTCAGGAATTCCGTTCACTCTTCTGTCTGGGACCTTGCTGACAGTGGGCCTGGTTGCGGTAGCTCGGCTGGCCAGCTCGCGGGTGGCGACGTTCTTTGTCAGCTTCCTGGCGGTGCAATGCATTCTCAATGCTCTGCTCGATCTCAAGACAGTCTTCTTCCTGTCATCGCCATTCGCGCCTGCGGTACCAACGGATGCGATGAATATGGCAAACGCTACCGGCATCCCGGCGATGTTCTGGGCGACAATGTGGATCGCTATCGCGTTGGGAATACTCTTCATCTCGATGAGGATGTACATCACCAGCAGGAACCGTGCGCTGCAACCGGATATGACTTTTGGAGATCTGGGTGCAGGTGAATTCAGCCGGCCCATACTTCCTGAGTCTGCGAAGACAAGCGACGTAACGTTCTGAGTAGGACAGTCATTCCTGACTGTCTAAGCGCGGTCGAGAGTGATGTGGGCCGCAGTTTGTACCTAACAGGTTTCTATCCGGAGTTAGACAGACAGGAATGTCTGTCCTACTAGAACTTATACCGGTACCGCAATGTCACGCCGCGGCCGCCGCCGTCCACACCCCAGCTAATACCTCGATACGACTTGTCTGTGATGTTTTCAACGTCAACGAACACATCCGAGTGTTCGCCGAATCGCATCCCGCCACGCACGCCTAATAGCCCATAGCCTGGAACTGCTGTGAACAACGGTACGGACGTGTCGTTATTAACCACCGTCACACCATTGATAGTTGCGCCTATCGGCAGGATTCGGTTCTGCACCTGGGCCAAAGTTTCTCCTGTTGGTATCAGAATACCGCCAGCAGAACCACAGCCGGTCGCTCCGGGCGTCGTCACACTGCGAACGCAAGCTCCTCGACGGAAGAAGTTTTGAATATTAGTGCGCGAGCGTGCGGCGCCCGTGCGGCGATCAGCGAGATCGAGCGACGAGAGTCGATTCTGCCTTGCGGCGAGCGTCGAATAGGCTTCAACGAAGAAACGTCGCGAGCCGCCTGGTTGATATCGGAGACTGACAAAACCTGAGGCAGGTGGAACGCCACCTTCAACATTTGGTGGCGATCCGTTGAGAAGACTGTGAGCGCGGATGTGTGTGAAGTTTGCGTTGGCGCTGAAGTCTTTACTGAACAACGCCTGAGAGTGAAACTCCACTCCATTGAATCGTGCGTCGTCGAAGTTTGCTCGGACCAGAACGGGATTCGTTGGTGCAGCGTCAACAAACACCAGGCCATTTGCGTTTTGAGAAACGATTCGCTCGCTTCCGAGGAATTGGCCCACGGCCCCGGGCGGCAATACCAGCGCCTGATCGAAATAAACGTCCTTAAGCTTATTTGTAAAACCGGTCAGCTCAGCTGCAAAGCGCTTGCTGGAAAAGCGAAGACTGAGGTCGAAACTGTCGGTTGTTTCCGGACCCAAACGCCTGACAGGAATGCCCGTGGAAACCGCGTCGGGGCCCGCGGTCGTGCCAATAAATCCACCCAAAGCTATGGCTGTTCCCGCATCCACTTCAAAACCGTTCCCGACCAATCCGAGCAGGGAAAGATCCGTGGTATTGGGCGCGCGAAAGCCGCGTGTGTATTTTCCGGCAATATCAAAACCGGCACCCACATTTAAAACCGCGCCCACGCGTCCCGAGAAAGCGCCGAAGCGGGCGCTATCGTTTGGAAACAACGGCCGGCCATTGACTACAGGCGCATCGGCCGCGCGCGATTGGTAAGAAGCCACGCTGTAACGCAGCGCACCGCTCAGTCGCAGTCGATCCGGCACAACTGTGAAAATATCCTGGACAAAGATGCCGTACGAAAGATAGCGCGCGCCGTTTGGAATACGTGGACGAGAAAGAGTCACCAGGCGCGTCACCGGATCCGTTGTGAACGCCGGCGCTTTAATCTTATCGCGGTAGATGTCGCCACCAAACAGCAGGGTGTTCCGATCACCCAGTTGCTTGTCGAGGTGAGAGTTGAAGCCGAGGACGTTAGTCCGTTCCCGCTGGTTGGTTATCGCTGCGAGCGGGTTCCCTTGCCCGCCCTGGTTGATGCGCTCCTCGCGTTGTCCATTGTAAGAAAGCGTAAACGAAGCATTATCCAGGAACCCGAAATTCTGTTTGGAGAGACGAGCATAGAACAAATCGTTTCTCAGGTTGCGCAAGTCGGCGATCAGATTTCCATCGCCGCCAAGTAGTTGGTCGTAACGCCGGCCGCCGTCCTGCTGGTTGCGTGTGTAGCTCAAAAGGAACTGGGTGGTGTCGTTGAAATTGAAATTGGCACGAACGATGCCGCCGTACTGTGTGAATGTCGTGTCGGGCAGACGATCTCCGAAAAAATCGGAGGGGATACCAAGATATCGAGTCAATGCAGAGTGAAAATCGAGCCCTTGCGCTGGACGAAGGCGGTTGATCCGCCGGGCGTTGGTATTAAACAAGAACCCGTAGCGACGCGTGCCGTAGGTTACGAGGCCGTTCCCACCAAAGCCGTTGGTCACTGACGAGTAAAACACGTTTGTGTTGCCATGCCACTCGCCATCGTTGCCGCCGTAAACCGGTGCGCGCGAAATGAAATTCACTACGCCGCCAAGCACGTCGGATCCATATTGCGAGCTGTTTGGACCACGCAAAACTTCAACTGTCTCCAGACTCGACGGTTCGATGAGACTAAAGAACGTGCCCACGCCTCCGCGCTGGGCGCTGGTCGTGTAGCGAACACCGTCAACGTAGACGGCAACGTTACGGCCCGTCATCCCGCGAACGAAAACGGCACTGAGCGAGGGGCTGGTCCGTTGGAGATTCACGCCCGGTTCTTCGTCGACCACCTGGGCCACGACCTCGGGCGCCCGCTCTAAAATCTCTCTCTCATTAATCACGTTTACCGGTTGAGAGACATTACGAGCATCCGCCACTAGGCCGGCTTCCGATGTTACCGTGACGTTTTCGGTGAGTTGATTGATTTGCAGTTCGACGCTGACCTCGGTTGTACTGCCCGAGGTCACCTGGACCACCTGGCGCTGAACGCTGAAGTCAGGCCGCGACACGAGCACTGCATAGGAGCCCTGGGAAATCTCAGTAAATTGAAAGCGCCCCTCCGCATCTGTCTTCGTACGACTCAGTACGACCTGCTGGGCACTTGCAAGAGAAACTTCTGCATTACTTACTACCGCTCCGGAAGAGTCTCTAACCACACCGGACACGTTGCCGCGCGTCGTCTGCGCTGCCACTAATCCTAAGGGGACCAAAACAAGACCCAGCGCGATCAATCTGACCGCAATCAGGCGTGAGAACCTCATCGCTGTCGTCAAGTTCGTTCCTTCCACTGCGTTACTAACCGTTGCATTGAACCGGATCACCTTTGAGTAATATTTTGCCCTGGTGTGGTTGAGGAATGCTTTGAGGATTGCTAACTCAACGCTCGCAAACAACATAGACCATCACGGTGTCGTGAGAGCCTACGCTGCAGGCTGAAATACTACTAGGATTCGTAGTGGGGTCAACTGAGGCAAGTTAGTGGAGGCGTAGCGAGGAGCGGGGGCCAGCCCTCCTTCCCGACCTGGGAGCATGCCCGCGCAGTTCATGAGCACCGATCGCATGCTCTCAGGTAAGGAAGGAGGGCTTACCCCCGCTCTCTCGTGGCCCGAGTCTCAGGTCAGAACGTAAACGACGTCCTCGATCAGGGCATGGACCGAGGCCAACACTTGAGGTTCGGTAGACAGTGCCGCGACGACCAGGACCATGAGCACCATGGCCGCTGAGGTAGGTATTCGTAACACAAGAGGCGAGCGTTTTTGATCGCGGCCCTCATTTGCAAGTTGCATCAACCGCCGCACGCGAGTCCGGACGCCCGGCATGTCGCCCTTGCCAACTATAAAAGCGCCCGCCGGCATAGCCGGACGCGCACCCACGGGGATCATTCGCGCAATTTTCACGAGCGACGACGCGAGGGCCAGAGCGACGGATGCGCCGCGGCGTGCTGCATGTTCATCTGCCGCCTCTTCTGAGGCTTCCTTCCAGGCACTGTCCAGGAACCGGCCGCAGGGAATGATCAAAAGTGAGTCGCGACATGCGCGCATCAGTCCTCGTTTCAAATTATCGCGATGAAGGACATGACCCGCTTCATGATTAATGGCGGCTTCAAGTTCCTCGCCGCTGAGCGCTTGCAGAACTCGATTGGCAATAAAGAGACGTGGACGAATGCTGCCAACGATGGCGATCACCGGAAACTGATGTTCGATCTGGTAGGAAGGAATATCAATTCCCGCGAGATTGATAGGCTGAGCGTTTCGTAACCAGTCATTTCGGAGACGTGTCGTAACCCGCCAGGTCACAATCCCGCGAACGACGGCCAACCCAATCCCGATGACTGAAAAAAGTGCCAGTATGGCCAGCTTTGCGCTTACGTCCTCGTGATCTGTGCGGGGCTCGTGAGTTATGTAAGCTGGCCCAAAGAGCAGTGCGACGACGGTGATACTCGCCGTCACTGGAAGAATTCGGAGAGTGGTAAGCAAACTCGCCCTCGAGGCAGCCGACCAGCGTCGAGCGTATCTTTCCATACCACGCCACAGGAGTGTGGCGGCAAGCGATGCGATGCTGTTAACTATCAGCATCGTCGCCAAGACTATGGAAAGTCCGAGGAGAAAATACATTAGTCCTTCTCCAACTGAGCGCGCTTCTCCTTGATCAAGCGATCCAGCTCGTCAAGTAACTCGACGTCACGCTCGCTTACGGCATCGACGATACAAGCGAGCACAGGCTCAACCCCGTGGGTCCCGGCCAAAAGCCCGCCGATCATGTCTTCCCTGATTCCCATCTCCAATTCTTCCGGCGATACGGTGGCGGTGTAAAGAAAGGCGCGCCCTTCCTTGCGACGACCGAGCAAACGCTTCTTGTAGAGCCGGTCAAGGGTGGTCATAAGAGTTGTGTAAGCAATGCGCTTGTCGAAGGAAACAAAAATAT
>JBGTCM010000423.1:0-3033 GCA_041748795.1 Pyrinomonadaceae bacterium | reverse complement strand
GCCTGGTTTCCAGTTCATCAAGTCAGCACGCGCCACGCAAGCGCCTATCGGCAAGCCCGAACCGATTCCTTTCGCTATGCAAACGATATCTGCCTCGACGCCGTAGTGCTCGCTTGCAAACATCTTTCCGGTGCGGCCCATTCCCGATTGCACCTCATCAATGATCAGGAGGATTCCATGTTTGTCGCAGATGCGCCGCAATCCCTTTAGGAAACCGTTCGGGGAAGGGACATATCCACCTTCTCCCTGCACAGCTTCGACAACAATAGCGGCGACTTCTTCGGCCGGTGTTGTTGTCTTGAACAGCCGCTCTTCGATCCAGTTAAGCGCCCCCTGGCTGGCGCCTCCTTCTCCACAATCGGCAGCGCTGAAAGGATTGCGAAACTCATTCGGATATGGAACATGAACAACATCCAGGGCCTGACGTTTAAAGCCCAGGCGTTGTGCAGACCTGGAAGACGTCAGCGATAGCGAACCCAGTGTGCGTCCATGAAAACTGTTGAAGAAGGCAATGAACTTTTCGCGACCGGTTGCGTGCATTGCCAACTTCAGCGCCGTTTCAACCGCCTCCGTGCCGCTGTTAGCGAAGTGCGTTTTCGTGGGTGAGGGAACAGGAACTATCTCGTCCAGTTTCCTCGCCAGCTCGGGCATGTGTCGATAGTAGTAATCGGTGCCGCACATATGAATAAGCTGCGCAGCCTGGTCCTGAATCGCGCGCACTACTTCGGGATGACAATGACCTGTCGAACAAACCGCGACGCCGGCGTTGCAATCGAGAAACACGTTGCCGTCCACATCTTCGACCCAAACACCCTGAGCGTGATCCGCAACCAACTTAAAAGAAGGTCTGGGATATGAAGGGGTTACATATTGCGCGTCAGCTGCAATGATTTCTTTTCCCTTTGGACCAGGCAGGGCCGTTTTGATTTCGGGGCGCTTGGGCGGCGCCATGGTTGAAGTCGACATCTAAACTCTCCTTTGATTGAATCCGCTGGTGAAGTCTTCGAGGCGAAAGTCGGAGACTCTCGTCAAACAAGTGGCAAAGTTTGAACGGGGGCAAAAAACTAGTCCGCAAAGAGATTCGAGCGGCTATCGAGAGGGCGGTGATTTATAGCGTTCGGGCTGCACATATGGTTTAACTGGTTGGATTTTATCACGCGGACTGAGAGACTAACCAGCCTCTACAGAACCGAGCGCGGTAGCGCCGGGTGCGAGAGGCTACCTTGGGTGATAAACCGAACCAAAAGATAACCTGCAACAACATTTGTGTCTTTACAAAGGTCTTCTTAACTTCTCTTTGAGGCTTCGCTAATCTCTGCTTCCCGTCGTATCTCGTGCAATAGCCTGCTGAATACGAAAGTCGCCTCTGGGATCCGGCGCTACCGCGCTCGGTTCTGTAAAGTCATGCGCGAAACTCTGCCGGATGCTCTCTCTTGCGGGTGGTTCCGGCCAGATGGGAAGACGTTTACCAAACAAGTGAATGAGAACGCGCGAACGAAAATATTTCTCATGTTCCCATTCCACTTCGGCCATCATTAGCAGGCAGTCGGTCAAGTCTTCGCGGCCGCACTCGCGCGCATATCGAGCGGCTGATTCATACTCCCGAATGTTGCGACTTTCGAGTCGTCCGGCTCCATACATCGGCGCCAACCAGCCGGTGAGGTGACAAAGAAAACCAAGCGTGCGACCGATTACTAATGCTCGTCTATCGCGGCGGTGGTTAGGTTGCGCTCCCAACTTCTGGAGCATCTCCCCGACCAGCCGGCGATGGTGCCACTCTTCATTCTCGATCTGTTCGATGCGGGCGCGTTCGCCGGCGTCACTCACAGAACGCCAATGACCTCGATAGGCATACGCTGCCGCCAGCTCACCGGAGTAAGCGAGTTGCAGGATGTTGATTAGTTTTTGCGGGCTCTGGTTCATCATCGAAGGAACGCTGCTTGGCAATGAAGTCAGTACCACCTCGCGGTAGCGGGTGGGTCGTTGATGGAGTAGCTAAAACACACCGTAGCGACTTGGTTTTGCCCATCGATTTGGTTGGGATCAGACCCACCCGCTACCGCGAGGTGGTACTGACTTCCTCTCGCCGCACCACCAAACTTGGTGTTTCTTGACACTCTCTCCGGCACGCATATAAACTCGCGGTCTTTCAAATCCTAGCATTCTTAACTCTAAATACGCAGGAAACGACGATTCAGATCCGTCTGTTTCCCGGCCTGAAAGGACAAAACAAATGGGTGCGCGAAATAAGATAACGGTGGTGGGCGCCGGTAACGTGGGTGCGACTGCCGCTCACTGGCTGGCGGCGAAAGAACTTGGCGACGTTATGCTGGTTGATATCGTTGAAGGTGTACCGCAAGGCAAAGCATTAGACCTGGCCCAGGCGGCGCCGATTGAAGGTTTTGACGTTAAGCTCACCGGACTTAACGGCTACGATGGCACAGAAAACTCCGACGTCGTCATCATTACCGCCGGACTGCCACGCAAACCTGGGATGAGCCGCGACGACCTGCTGAAGACGAACGCAGGCATCGTTTCTAACGTCGTCGATGAAGTAGTAAAACGCTCACCCGACACGATCTTGATCATCGTTTCGAATCCGCTGGACGCAATGTGTCAGGTGGCTTTTCGCCGATCAGGTTTTCCTAAGCATCGTGTGATCGGCATGGCGGGTGTGCTCGACTCGGCGCGCATGCGTTGCTTTTTGGCCGAAGCTCTCGACGTGTCCGTGGAAAATATTACGGCCTTCGTCCTTGGCGGACATGGCGACACCATGGTCCCGCTGCCGCGCTTTTCCACCTGCGCCGGCATTCCGATTCCTGAGTTGCTGTCGAAAGAGAAAATCGACGCCATTGTAAAACGAACGGCAAACGGCGGCGCAGAGATTGTTAGCCTTCTGAAAACGGGTTCGGCGTATTACGCACCCTCCGCTGCGGCAGTGGAGATGACTGAATCCATTCTAAAGGACAAGAAGAAGATCCTGCCGTGTGCTGCTTACCTCGAAGGCGAGTATGGAATCAACGGACTCTATGT
>JBGTCM010000422.1:0-20472 GCA_041748795.1 Pyrinomonadaceae bacterium | reverse complement strand
TTATAGTTGGAGTTGGAGCTTGGGTTATACAGACCCGGAGCTTTTATGACGCCAGTAACGACCAGCACAACGCCGAGAATCACCAGCAGAATCAATCCAAGGCAGCCGCCGCCTCCGCATCCGAGAGCAATTTTTTGATTTCGGTTCATCATCTACCTCATTCTTCGATGTGATTTAAACGCAAACTGCTAGTAGGGCAAACGGCATTAGCAATTACGCGACTAGCTCCGAGTTTTCATCCAGGCCAGGCAAGACTGCAGATGATACCGCATGTTTTCAACTGTGTCGTGATGTATGTCGCCGTGACCGGGCAGCACCCACTCAAAATTGTGATTCAGCAGCCGGGCCATCGACTCCGTCTGTTTGGCCCATGAATACCATGCGACGCTGCGAAACGCGGTTAGGGTTTCACGCGCAGGCGACCACGCCAGATGATCCCCAGTGAATAGAAACCTGTCCTTGTAAAGGAAAACTACGTGACCGCGAGTGTGCCCAGGAGTAGGGATCGCCAGGAGATCCGCGTCAAGTTTAAGCTCATCCTGACCGTGCAGCACTAATTCGACTCCGAGTCGTTCCGCGCCATCATCGCGATGCATGATTCGTTCGCAACCGAACTCCTTCGTATACAGTTCATGATCGGCGATATCGTCTTTGTGAGTAAGCAGCATTCGTCGTATGCCGCCCATCTCGTGAAAACGTTTCACCAGGTGGCGAGTAAATCGTGGCGAATCGACTAATACGTTGCCGCCTTCAATGTCGGGTCGGACTATTAAATAACTCCAACCGCCGAAACTCGACTCCGAAGTAAAACCGCTGAAGTAAACATTCTCTGCCACCGGAGACGGAAAAGCATCGATACCGATATGAGCATCATGTTTTGCGGTAGTTCCGATTGAGCCGGTGGGACAGGCGACGAGGGCCATCAGCGCGAGGCGCGTTTCAAGGTCATCGTCAGGCTGGTGATGCACGCTACATTGTTCGCCGTGATCGCGAAATATTGTCGGCGCCAGCTGGCTACACGTGTCGCAGTCGATGCAGGATGCGTCGACGAAGAAATCTCCGGGAACGTTTTCCGGCAGCCGCTCGTGAATGTTAGCCATACTCGAAACTATTATCTCCGACAACCGATGCGGAAGTGTAACTGAGGATGGGGCGCCTCCGTGGAGTGCGGCGGCCAGGCGCCGCTTTGGTCAGCACACCGGACGTATTTTGACTCGATAGATTAGCGGTGGCTAAGAAAGGCGGCGCCAGGCCGCCGCGGGCCAAAGCGCCGCCGGGCCGGCGCACTCCAAGGAGGCGCGCTTCGCTCACGAAGTCATGTTAGCCCTCCGCTTGCTTGTTTCCGAATCGCTGACTAAGATTCCGAATCGCTTCCCGACAACGTCATTTTTAGTATCCGAAAATTCGTAAATCATTGGAGAGTCATGATGCGCACACTTAGGAACTTACTTGTCGTTTTATCGTTGGCAATCGTGGCCGCGACCTTGACCGTGGTTTCTACTGCGCAGGGACCGAACGGTGCGCCGTCGACGGCAATAAAAACCGTTGAGATCAACCCCGCAACATCTGAAATCTCCGTTGGTGACAAAGTGAAGTTCAACGCGGTGGCCAAAGATGCCGCCGGAAACGCAGTCAAGTCCACGGCGACCGCATGGTTTGCTGCTCCGTTCGATTTAGCTGGAGTAGATGAAGCGGGGACGGTTTCTTTTTTCGCTCCCGGTGAAGTGTTGGTGGGCGCGATCGTCGGAGGCAAAACAATTCTTACGACCGTTAAGGTCAAAGCGCGCCCCGTCGCACGTGTGGAAATTGAACCAGTGAAAAATCCCCTCTTCGTCGGCGCCACTACCAAACTCAACGCGGTTGCCAGAAGTTCAGAAGGAAACCCTCGCAACGACGCTTCAATAAGCTGGGCGTCAAGCAATCCGCAAGTCGCCACGGTGGACGCTGCCGGGGTAGTCGTGGGAGTTTCACCTGGCGAGACACAAATAAACGCGACTTCCGGCAGCGGCTCTGGCACCGTTGGCGTGACCGTTTCTAAAAGCAATTTGTCAGGTCTTTCAATTGAACCGCGATCCACGAATGCGCGCACCGGCGACGTTGTACGTTTCAATATTCGCGCCACAAGCGGAGCTGCCGACAACAACGCAGTGCGTTGGACCGTCAGTGGACCGGCCGCCACGATTGACAGTGATGGCGGTTTCGTTGCTGAGCTGCCGGGTTCGTATGTGATTACCGCGGCGAGTGGTCCACACCAGGCGATTGCCTCCGTGGTTGTGACACCGCGCAGCGCCGAACGCAGTCTTGAAGTTGTTGGACGCGCGCGCATCAAGGATGTACCCACCGCTGAGGAGTGGATTATCGGCAACTACCTCTATGTGTCTACCATCTCCGACAAATTCCTGGTTTACGACACCTCGAATCCGGCGGAACCCAAACTTACCGACACAATCAAAGTGGATGCTCGCATCATCAATGACATCAGCACCACTGCCGACGGCAAGATCCTGGTCATCTCTCGCGAAGGCGCGTCTAATCGCAAGAACGGTATTGCCTTTTACGACACTTCTGATCCGGCGCATCCGAAACTAATTTCTGAATACACGGAAACTGTAACAGGTGGTGTGCACAGCGCGTTTGTCGATGGCCACTACGTTTATCTGACTGACGACGCGACCGGTTCGATGCGCGTGATCAGTTTCGCCGACGTGAAAAACCCGAAAGAGGTGGCGCGCTGGGAAGTTCCCAATGAAGTGGCTACCACGATCCGAACGCCCGAGGGCGACACGATCGGCGGGCGTTATCTGCATGATCTGCAAGTTAAAGATGGGCTCGCCTACCTCGCATATTGGCGCGATGGGCTCGTGATTCTGGATGTGGGAAAAGGAATTAAAGGCGGTAGTCCGGAGAAGCCGCAACTAGTCAGCCAGTTGCGATTTAATCATCACGAGTTGTACGGCAACGGCTGGCTCGCCGGAACTCACTCGGTGTTTCGTTACAAGAACTACGTGTTTATCGGCGATGAAGTATTTCCGCCGATCTTTGACATTCAGGCGCGCAAGCGACTGCCTGTGCGCGGCATCGTTCATGTGGTCGATGTTTCCGACATCAACAAGCCGCGAAAAGTTGCGGAGTATCCGGTGCCCGAAGCGGGAGCTCATAACATGTGGGTCGAAGACGAGATCATGTATATGGGCTACTACACGGGCGGCGGGCGCGTAGTCGATGTGTCGGGAGAACTGCGTGGCGATCTTTACCGACAAGGGCGGGAGATTGGCCGTCTCTGGGCCGGTGATCCCGAAGGCTTCAAAGTTAATCTGCCATTCACCTGGGGAGCTCAACCTCACAAAGGCCTGATCTATTTCAACGACCTCAACAGTGGCGTGTGGATCGTGAAACTAGGCGAGCCGAATGAAAAAGGATCGACTACGCATCCCGGACAGTAGGAGGACGATTGTCAAACTCGATTTGTCTTCCACACTAGAACGGTAGGAGCAAGAAGATAAGGCAACGTTTACGTAGCAAATAAGGACTTCAGCGATTTAAGATTTGACTGACTTCTTCGAGTTGAGCTTGGTTTTCTTTCTCGTGGTCCTCACATCAACCGCATCATAGAGCGCTTCAGGTGCGATATCTACCCCATTCGGCCAAGCCAGCGTTCCACCCTCGACAAAGAATTTTGCAAAGAATTTCGGATCTTTCAGTGGCCTAAATACTGGACCTTTGAACCACTGAGAGATATCGACGTGCTTTTCAGTGCCATCATTGAAGCGCATTGCGACAATAAAACCACTGACGCGTTTTGCTTTATTAACTTCAGGCAAGTAATTCATTTCGGCTTTAATCCAGCGGCTCAATTCTGTTCAAAGTCCGTCCCTTCTCGATGTTCCTCCAGTTTAACACAAGCTCAAATCTATGAAGTAAAGCCCACTCCCGAATCAGTCTTCGCGCGCGCCTCGAAGAAATGTTTCCCGCTAATAATTCTCCGTCGAAAGTAAAGGTCGCTTTCTCCCCTTGATATCCAGCGTGAAAGTGTGGGGGTGGATGGTCCGCGAAAAACCTTCGAACCACGATTCCAAAAAACGTGGAGATGATAGGCATTGGTACGTTAGGGTTGCTTCAATGGACGTCTAGAGACCGAACTCATTAATCAGCCTGTGCAGATACGAGCGGCTAATTCCCAGTCGCCTCGCGGCGGCCACTTTGTTGTCGTTTTCCGCCACCAGCGCGTCAGCGATCAGACGTCGCTTCAATGCCGTTACCGCGCCTTCAAAAGTGGTCTCACATGGCACACCGGGCGCCGGCACCGCTTTGAGCATCTTTTCAGGAAGAAACTCGAGCCCCAGCGTCGCTCCTCGATCGAGTAGGACGAGACGTTCCATCAGGTTCTCAAGTTCACGAACGTTCCCCGGCCATTCGTATTCGTGAAGTGAATCGATCAACTCAGGCGCCAACTGCGGGGTAGGGCGTCCATGTTTCTCCGCCGCTTTGGCAGCGAAATGCGCTGCTAATCCAGGAATGTCTTCCGTCCTCTGACGCAACGTCGGCAACTGCAAAGGGACAACGTTCAAGCGATAAAACAGATCTTTACGAAATTTGCCGGCTTCGACCTCCGTTTCCAGGTCGCGATTGCTGGCGGCGATGAGTCGAATATCCACGGTCAAAGTTTTTGTCCCGCCGACACGCTCGAAAGATCGTTCCTGCAAAACACGCAGCAGCTTCACCTGGACTGCGGGCGTCAGTTCGACAATCTCATCCAGAAACAAGGTCCCTCCGTTGGCCAACTCAAACCGCCCCATTCTCGCGCCGGTCGCGGAAGTGAACGCACCTTTCTCATGTCCAAACAACTCCGATTCGATCAATGACTCGGGCAGCGCCGCGCAGCTAACGGCTACGAACGGTGCTCCGGCGCGTTGGCTCTCTTCGTGAATGGCCCGCGCGACCATCTCTTTTCCTGTTCCGTTCTCTCCAATGATCAAGACGGTTGCACTGGTGTCGGCCACAGCACGTGCCTGCTTCAGTGTTTTCTCCAACGCCTGGCTGGAGCCGATCAGCCGGCGGAAGCCATGTGAGCCAAGCAGCTCGTTACGAAGTCGAGCATTCTCGACTTCAAGCCGGCGCATCCGGGCCGCCTGGTTGACGATATGACGGACCTCCCCGGCGTCAACGGGTTTTTCAAAAAAACCATATGCGCCGCGCTTCACGGCTTCCCGCGCCGCGTGTTTGGAGTTGCTCCCAGTGATGACCACGACCTGAAGCGGAGGTTGCGCTTCGCGCGCAGCCTCAATAATTGCCAGCCCCTCGCTGATATTTTCGACGTGAGGAGGCAGATGCAGATCACTTATTACAACGTCAATCTTCTCGGATTGAAACAGCTTCACCGCTTCCGCGCGAGAAGAACACTCGAGCACGCGATAATCGGTGTTCAGCGTCCACACTAAGCCGTGACGCACTCCGGCATCGTCGTCAATTACCAGGACAGTTTCTCTCGATTGAGGAGCACGGTTTCCGTCGAGTTGAATTTTTTCGTCCATGGAATTCGCTGAACCGTGTGTTGAGTGTATTGGTCCGCGCTGAAACGCGCCCGTCAGATTATCCTTGAAGGGGAGTGCTTGTCCCGCTTTTTGAAACGGTTTCCCGGCCTTTGTCGGTTTGCGCCGGTGGCAACACCACCAAAAACGTCGTACCAACACCTTCTTCCGAATTCACCTTGATCGATCCGCCATTGGCCCTCACCACTTCCCTACAAGTGTAAAGGCCCAGACCGACACCACGTTTCTTTGTAGTCGCAAACGGATGGAACAGTCTCTCTTCAATAAAATTCCGGCTCATCCCTTCTCCAGTGTCACTGATGCTGAAAAAAGGGCGGCCTTCGGTAGTCGTGCCTGCCTCGATTGTGATGGTGCCGTTTTTCCAAATCATGGCTTCGCGTGCGTTGATTATCAGGTTCTCAACTACCTTATCCATTCGCTCCACGTCTGCCAGGGCTAGGAGAGATTCAGGAAGTTTGATATCAATCTTATGTGGTCCACTCTCGGCTCCGGCAGTCATTGAAATTACGCGCCGCAACATTGGCACCAGATCGACTGGCCGGGGAAGCTTGTGTTCCCCGCTCAAGGTCATAACCGGATTACTGAGACGGGCCACCAACCCTCGCAGGTTTTCGGTAGCTCCACGCAAAGTCTTCATGGCGTCGGCGCGAAACTCAGGATTCTCAGAATGCCGTTCCATGTTTGAGACCGTCAGCGAAAGCGCCTCGATTGCATTCTTCAGATCGTGAGTGAGGACCGCCGACAGGCGAACGAAGGATTGAAACTGGCGTGATTCTTCGTCCCGAGCAATCTGTTCCCGCAACTGTTTCGTCATCAATTCCAGGTTATCTGCCAGCGGCTTCAAATCATCGCGAGACCGCAAATCAATGCGATGGTCCAACTTTCCCTGGGCGATCGCTTCCACACCTTTACTGACTCGCTCAATGCCTCGAGACTTCGTTTGCCAGTAAAGCGTTAATAGCGTGGCCCCTAGAACGCCAAGTAAGACCGCAGCGACCAAACTCATTTTGCCGGTTTGCCGCGCATCGGCGAGTGCTTCGTCCTGGTTTGACGCTCGGGCAATGAAGAGATCCAGCGCCGGTAGTCGCACATACAGAGTTGAAAAGCTGGCCCCGTTGGCTCCGGTAAAGGACGCTTTACCGGACTCGCTCGATGCCATTCGGTTTGCGACCGGCGAAAAGTAGGGCATCGCGGCGGCGACTGGTTGATTTGTTACGGCCTGGTTCGTGTGATACAGAATCTTGCCGGACCGGTCGAGCACGATGAAGATGTTGGAAAAGGCCGAAGTGCCAGCCGTGTTATCTCTTCCCGCATCGACAAAAACCTGATCAAGCCGTAATTCCGCGACCAACGCACCTAATCGCTCGCTCTGCTCCTGACCATCGGCGAGAATTGGCGCGGTAAGCACGGTGACTGCGCCGGAGGACCCCACTGAAACGGAAGAGTTCCTAACTCCCGGTGGTCCTGCCCAAACGCGTTCGTCGGGTTTTGCGAGCGTTGGGAGGAAATCCTTAGTGTGAAACTCCGGTTCTGAAGTCTCACCCTCGCGCTGTTCCGCAAAAAGGAGTGGTTGCTTGTTGTTATCAAACAGAGCGATGCCGGAAAAGTGAGTACGACTATTCAAGATTGAACTTACCAGAGCACGTAGTTCGATCGGGAGGCTTGCAGTGTGGTCGCCTGGTTGTCGCGGCTTGGCAATAGACTGCCCACCTGCTGCGTCAACTTGATGGCCACTTTCAAGGTGGGCGCGCAAGGGTTTTGATCGACTGAGTTTAGAAAGCTCACTTTTATCCCCAGCAAGGAAATCAGTTATCGCACGGGTGAAGTGGTCCAGGTCGCGTTTTTGGGTCTTTTCAAGTTCCGCTTCGGCAACCCTGACGACGCTCCAGTAATTCACTATTGCGAGCAGCAGGAACGGCGTCAGGCCCAGGGCCAGAAAAGTGAGAAGGAGTTTGGGTCGAAAGGGCAATGGGAGACTCCAGCAAGAGATCTGGCATGGATATTAACCCAATGGGTGTTGTTTAGCTTAGGAAGATTTGAGGTCGGAAGGTGTGCCGCCAAGACACCAAGAGCGCCAAGCAAAGACTAAGGAAATAAAGACAGTTCATGACATTCCAGGCTTGATGCTCTTCGTGGTTCCGATTTTTCGTGACTTACCTGGCGCTCTTGGCGCCTTGGCGGCCAATACAATGCCCACCGATTTCACAAAACCTAATCTGCAGGAACGCGACCGAATTGTCTTAGCAGAGGCCTCAGTGAGTCGATGATCGCTCGATGGGCCACGCCGTTACTGGCCACTACGCCATCGCGATTTTGAACTTCTGCGTTGTTGTAGCTCAAAGGTCTGCCAAACAAATCAGTAATCGATCCACCAGCTTCACGCAAAATGATCTCCGGTGCACACGTGTCCCACTGTTTAGTGCGAGGCGACAGATGCACATAGAGATCACATTGTTGTTCCACCAGCAAACCGATCTTTATCCCTACTGATCCACGGCGCACTTCTTCTTTGAGCCCAAACGCCCTCACTACCTGGTCCATACGAGGGCTGCGATGAGATCGGCTCGCAGCCAGTCGCATGGTCGAGATGTCCTCGTTATTGGAGACGTGTGCTCTTTCGGGTTCAAACCGGGGCCGTTCGATCCATGTCCCGCCACCGCGAACCGCCCGGTAAAGAACCCCAGTTAACGGTTGGTAGACGACGCCCATAACGCACTGCCCGTTTTCACTCAGTCCTATCTGCACGGCGAAGTCGCCGTTGCCTTCAATGAAGCCGGTGGTGCCGTCAAGCGGATCGATCATCCAAACACGCTGCTTGCTCAGACGCCGACTGGTATCAATTGACTCTTCCGCCAGAATCCCGTCTTGAGGAAATTCACTCTGGAGACGTTGCACGATCAGCTCGTTTGCAAGTTTGTCAGCCTGGGTAACAGGTTCGCGATCACCGGCGCCAGCTTTTTGTTCGATGTGAAGAGGACCCTCATACAAATCGAGTATGGCTGCGCCTGCTTCACGCGCGAGCTCGATCGCGATGCGCAATTCAGACTCGTAGTTTTTTGCAGTTTCTATCATGGGATTAGCTATCCGCAGATTACGCAGATTTGGCGATAAACAGTTAAAAACCTTTCTATCCTAATAAAAGGTTGATTGCGTCTGCCGTAAGTCTTTTGAAAATCTGCGTAATCTGCGGATAGTTCTATCGGCCCTGTTCCTTCGCCGCCGCGCGGATGATCTCCAGTGTCTTATCAATATCAGCGCGCGTGGTTCGAAAGTTTGTAATGCAAGCCCGCAGAGCAAACTTGCCACCGATCGTTGCGTTTGAAACATATGCCTGGCCGCCACGTTGGACCGTGTGCATGATTCGCGTATTTAGCTCATTCAAGGCGTCGTCGTCACCACGTAGACCATCGGGCACGTAACGAAAGCAGCAGATGCTCAGCGAAACCGGCGCAAGCAGTTCGAAGTCTTCCGAACTCTCGATCTGCTGCCCCAGGTACTGAGCTAATAAATTGTCTTCGGTAATCGCTCCGGCAATTTGCGCGACGCCGTAATAGCGAAGAGTGAACCAAATCTTCAAGGCACGAAACCGGCGCGACAGCTCCGGGCCGTAGTCCCAGAAGGCAAACGCTTCATCGTCGGCCTCATGCACCTTTATGTAA
Organism: Pyrinomonadaceae bacterium; assembly: GCA_041748795.1. Classification (GTDB taxonomy): domain Bacteria; phylum Acidobacteriota; class Blastocatellia; order Pyrinomonadales; family Pyrinomonadaceae; genus PSRF01. Next base: position 11,264 of record JBGTCM010000422.1, on the reverse strand, counting down.
TCGGCTTCTTCCGAGTTGAACGCCGCTCGATGTTTCGCTTCGTCTTTAAACAGGATGCTGCCGGCGTCCAGAGGAACATAAAGCCACTTGTGCGGATCCAGCGAAAGTGAATCTGCCTGATCGATTCCGGCGAAGAGCGGGCGTTTGCTTTCATCAAGCGCACCGGGGGCGCCGTAAGCACCGTCAACGTGAAACCACAGATCGAATTCTCTTGCGACCCCGGCAATCTCATCCAGCGGATCGATCGCGCCGGTGTTGACAGTTCCCGCGCTGCCAACCACGCAAAAGGGTTTGAGGCCCTTCGCCAGATCAGCTGCGATAGTCTCTCGGAGTTTCGCCACATCAATGCGCAGACGATCATCACAAGGGACCAGACGGACCTGGTCGCGCCCGATGCCCATCAGGTCGGCGGCCTTTGGAATCGATAAATGAATCTCCTCGGAAGCGTAGATCGTCATCGGCACACCCGAGTTCCAGAGACCGTAGCGGCCGAGTGCACCGGAAGCTCCCGATCCGATTTGCGACCGACTCTTCCATTTCGTGCGATGAGCCACAAACAACGCTGTAAGGTTTGCCATCGAGCCACCGCTGGTCAGCAGTCCTGACGCGTTGTCACTAAACCCAACCAGCGATCCCATCCAGCGAACCACCGCGCGTTCGATCTCTGTAGCGGCTGGACCTGACCGCCACGAGGTCACGTTTGAATTGAGTGCCGAAGCGACGAGATCAGCGAAAACACCAACTGGATTCGCCGGTGAAGCTACGTAACCAAAGAACCTCGGATGCCCATTGTGACGGCTGTTATCGAGAACGACCTGAAGATCGGCGAGCAACTCATCCAAAGGCTCGCTTTCCAAAGCGAAATCTTTGTCAAGAGTTGCAAAGGTCTTGCCCGCCGAAGTAGGAGGGAACACCGGATAATCTGAGACGTGGGCCAAATAGTCAGTCACAAGTTTGGTGACTTTCGAAGAGAGCTCTGCCATCGACTCGGGAGAGATGTCGAGAGAAGAATTCCGCTGGTCGTGTTCTTGCCCGGTCATTTGAATGGTGGGGAGATGGAAACGAGTATCGATAGACGTACGCTGCCGTTGTTCGTTACACCGTGTGGAATGCCGGACGGCGCAATGATTAACGAACCCGCGGCGGCCTCGGCATCTTCACCTCCGACAGTGAATTTGCCGGAACCTTCCAGCACAAAATAGAACTTGTCGGCGCCGTCATGTGCATGAATCTTCTGAGTCTGGCCAGGCTCCAGACAATTTAGACCCACCATGGCATGCTCGCCTTGCCACAGAGTAGTTTTGTAAAACTTTTCTGGCCGCGAACCCACATGATCCTGCCACTTGAGAAAGTGATTCATAACCTTGCCCTGACTAATTTGGTGTGCGTCAAAGCTAACATACCATCCATACCAGATCGTAACGATGAAGCGCTTGCTCGTGTCTGAAGCGGCGCGTATATTCTTCGGCACACCTTTGAAAGCACTAAACAAAGAAGCACGTTACAGAAGAGTCACCTCCCTGGAGTGCGGCTCCTTGGAGTGCGCCGCCTTGTCGGCGCTTTGGCCCGCGGCGGCTCGGCGCCGCGTTGTCACCGACAGATTAATCTTTAGTCATACCGTATTCTCAACCTAACAAAGCTGCGACAAGTCGCAGCGGGCCAAAGCGCCGACAAGGCGGCGCACTCCAGGGAGACGCCCTTAGCATCAATTATGTCCATGACAGGTTCCGCCACACTTGAAGGCACCACGCGCTACCGGCAACGTTTTCAGGACACGGCAGCGCCTAATCATTTCCGCGAAGCGCAGCATCTGCACCTGTCGTCGATCGGCATCGGGACATATTTAGGCGACGCGGACGAAAACACCGACGTCAAATACACCGATGCGGTTGTTCGAGCCGTCCAGCTGGGCGCTAACGTCATCGACACAGCCGCAAACTATCGATTCCAAAGAAGTGAACGTTCGATCGGCAAGGCGTTAAGCGCTCTCGCTGACGAGGGCTTTGCGCGAGACGAAATTGTCGTCTGCACTAAAGGAGGATACCTGCCGTTTGACGGCGCGCCACCACGCGACGTGCGCGGTTATGTTGAAGAGACTTTCGTCAAACCCGGAATAGCCCGGTTGGAAGACTTCGTAGGCGGCAGCCATTGCATGACGCCGGGGTATCTGCAGAACCAGCTGGACCAGTCACTTCGAAACATGAACCTGGATTGTGTTGACCTTTATTACATTCACAATCCGGAGTCGCAGTTGGGACAGGTATCTGAGAGTGAATTCTTCAAGCGGCTGACGTCAGCGTTTGAAAGTCTCGAACAAAATCGGGCCGGGGGTAAGTTGGCATTCTACGGTGTCGCTACATGGAATGGTTTCAGAACAGCTCCGGGCACCTCTGGTTATCATTCGCTGGAGCAGATGGAAGCGGCAGCACGCGAAGCAGGCGGCGAGTCACACGGGTTTCGGTTCATTCAGCTGCCTTTTAATCTGGCCATGCCCGAGGCGCTCACAATGGCCAATCAAACGGTGGCCGGCGAGCAGGTTACATTACTGGAAGCAGCGCAGACATTGGGAATCACGGTAGTTTCAAGCGCATCCATTTTCCAGGGGCGTGTAGCACGAGGTCTGCCGGAGACGTTGCGCGAATCGCTTGGTTCTTTGCGGACCGACGCCCAGACGGCAATTCAATTTGTGCGATCGGCGCCGGGAATTACCACAGCGTTGGTGGGAATGAGCGGCAGTGAGCATGTCGAAGAAAACCTCGAGCTGGTGAGTGTAGACCCGCTTCAACCGGGACAACTGCTGCAATTGTTTTCCTAGTAGGAGACAATTTGGAATGCGGCGGCTCGACGCCACTTTGGCCGATTGCTGGACGCGGGTTGGACTGGAGTTGAATTCCTTCGTAACGAAAGCGGCGTCGAGCCGCCGCACTCCAAAAACTATGCCGAAGCATGAATACAAATCATTTGCCGAGTTCTGGCCACATTACGTTGCCGAACACAGCCGGCAGCAAACGCGTTTGCTGCACCTCGTCGGCACGGCAATAGCGCTTGGCTGGATCGCTTACTTTGCCGCCGTGGGACGGTGGTGGCTTGTTCCGCTCGCCTTGATTCCAGGGTATGGGTTGGCGTGGATCTCCCATTTCTTCATCGAGAAGAACAAGCCTGCCACGTTTCAATATCCGCTGTGGTCGTTTATGGGAGACTACAAAATGATCTGGATGATGCTTACCGGAAAGATTGACGGAGTGAGCGGTCGAAACATCCGCCGATTCCGCAGATTGACGAAATCACCCCTGGGCACAAAGTGCGCCGAGGATGCGCAGCGTGTCCCAGGCCGCAAACCAAAGGCCCGAAGGGCCGACATTGAATAGCCACGTCCGTAAGGGCGTGGATCATCTACGAAAAGATCATAGGCCCGGAGGGCCGACACCCGCTTCATGGGTGTCGCAAAGTGTCGCACCTTCGGCGCTCAAGCTCTGAGAGCCTTTTCTAACCCCGCGCTCACGCACGGGGCTACTAAATGCCGCCGCTTCGCGGCTGGTTGAACGGTTTCACTCGATGACGGGGGAAATCTTCTGACAACAACAAGACTCTGTCGATTTGCTTCACAGAAACCGCCTTCGCAATCGCAAACTAAAAGCCTTCGTTACCCACGGAAGATAAAACCAATTGCCCATCGTTCATTTATAGTGGCGGCGGTATAGAATAGCGTTCTCTAATCAGTAACCTCGTTACCGAAGTAAATGAGAGGCAACATTCCCATTCCTGAAATCCCGCACGGCGAAGAGCTATGGCTGATGGTCGTCGTCACCTCTGTTCGTGAAAAACGCACGCAACAGGGCAAACGCTTCTGCGATGCCACCGCTCGCAACGCTACAGGCTCGTTGCCCCTAAAGATTTGGGGAGAAACGCTCGATGCCTGGAAAGAGATAAAGCCGGGCCTTTGGGGCATTACCGGAAAACTGGAAACGTTTCAGGAGCGCTCGCAGTTTGTCGTTGCCGAATACCGGCCTATAACAATTGAACAGTATCGCGAACATCAGAATGCAGAACCGGTACTGCCGCGCGCGTACACGATGGATATCGAAACCCTCACGCTTCCGGATTTTCGTGAACGCGTTGGCCCGCAACTCGAACGGCTGCTGAAACTAGGCAACATGCGGCTCGAGCAGCAGCAACGTTATCTGGAAGATATCGCCATAGAAGAAGAACGCTGTTATCAGCTCGGATCGCTCAGCGCGACCTCAGGACGGATCTTGTCAATCGCAGTCCATCAGGGCCCAATCGCAGGCTTCGACTTCGCCGGGATTGGTCAGGGCGAGAGTGAGCACGTGTTTGGAATAGACGAGGACGGCAATGAGCAGGACGAGAAGAAATCGCTGCTGGCATTTTTGCAATACATGAAAGGTTTCGATCCGGATAGCGACGAGCTCGTAGGCCACAACCTCATTAGTTTCGACTTGCCGTTTATCTTTCAGCGCTGTCTGGTCCACTGCATCTCCGCCAAACCACTGGTGGACCTGCGCGAGTACAACGTGCGCGGAGTTTTCGACACGATGCGGCATTGGTGGTTAGGCGATCGACGTGGCCGCGTCAGCCTCGACGATATCGCCTGGGCTTTGGGGATTCAGTCGAGCAAAACCGCGGAAGTCGAAGGGAGCAAGGTTTACGATCTTTACGTGCAAGGCCGTCTGGCTGATATACGCGAGTACAACCTCAATGACGTGCGCGTTACGCGCAAGATTTACGAGCGCATGGTTGGCTGCTTTGGGCGGTAACATTTCTCGGCTTTCAAACGTTGGATGGTAATTCGACTAAGTGGTATTCTCGACGCATGAAGACGTTCACGGCAGTTGTTGAGAAGTGTACAGATACTGGTTTGTTCGTAGGTTACGTTCCAGGTTTCCCTGGAGCACACACACAAGGCGCTTCACTCGACGAACTGAATCAGAATCTCAAAGAAGTCATCGAGATGTTGCTCGAGGACGGCGAGCCTGCGTTCAGTTCTGAGTTTGTCGGCACTCAAACGGTGATGATCTCCGGTAATGGGCAAATCTCCGGTCCTCAAACCTAGAGAAGTTGCAGCCATCCTTGAGAAGCTGGGCTTTGTGGAAGTGCGTCAACGCGGCTCCCACAAGCAATATAGACACGAGGATGGAAGGTTCACGACGCTTCCCTTTCACGCGAGTCGCGACATTTCCCCGATCTTACTTAGACAAATCGCCAAGGATGTCAGCTTAACAATCGACGAATTCTTAGGGCGAACGGGCAGGTGAACTGGGGATGGCCCGTAAGCGGGCCAGTGTTTCATTTCCGCAACAGACTCTGTTAAACTTCTAGCCTGAATGGATTCACAAGTTTTCATGATCGTTCTTGTTTTGCTACTGGGCGGCGGGCTGGGCGCGGCCGTTAGCTGGCTGCTGCTCAAGGCAAGAGCAGGCGCCGTAACTGCAGCCGAGCAGGCTACGCTGAAAGAACGTCTGGCCGGGCGGGATAACGATTTGCTGCGCTTGCAACAGTCGATGGACCGTGAACTAGCCGAGCACAAACAAACGCGGGCAGAGAATGCACACTTGAAGGCGGACCTTGAAGGCGAACGGCGCGCGGCACAGGAACGAATATCTTCTTTCAACCGGGCCACCGAAGAGCTCAGCGAGAAATTCAAGGCACTGTCGCGCGACGCACTCAAAGACAACAACCAATCGTTTCTCCAGTTGGCCCACACCACACTCGAGAAGTTTCAGGAAAGCGCGCGCGGAGATCTGGAACACCGGCAGAAGGCAATTGACCAACTCGTGGGCCCGCTCAAGGAATCACTGGAAAAAGTTGACCACAAGATCGGAGTGCTGGAAAAGGAACGCGCCGGCGCCTATTCCGAGTTGCGTGAACAGGTGAAAGCGCTGGCGACGTCGCAGCTACAGCTTCAGGCAGAAACGGGTAACCTGGTGAAAGCCCTGCGCACGCCACACGTGCGCGGACGTTGGGGAGAGATCCAGTTGCGGCGCGTCGTCGAGCTGGCAGGCATGCTCCAGTACTGCGACTTCGTCGAGCAGGAAACTGTGGCGACGGAAGACAGTCGCATCCGGCCCGATGTCATCGTCCGTCTTCCCGGCAACCGCACGATCGTTGTAGACGCGAAGGTACCCTTTGATGCCTTTTACGAATCGATCTCGACAAACGACGACGTAATTCGCAGTGCCCGCTTAAAAGACCATGCGCGGCTGGTGCGCACACATATTGGTTACTTGAGTAAGAAGTCTTACTGGGAGTCTGTGCAGCCAACGCCGGAGTTTGTCTTGCTGTTTTTGCCTGGTGAAACGTTTTACAGCGCGGCCCTGGAAAACGATCCAAAGCTTATAGAGGACGGCGTAAATCAGAACGTGATCATCGCCACGCCGACTACTTTGATAGCTTTGCTCAAGGCTGTTTCCTATGGGTGGCGGCAGGAACAGATGGCTGAGAATGCGAAGGAAGTAAGCAATCTCGGCAAGAGTCTTTATGACCGTTTGCGCGTCTTCACAAACTATTTTGCCGACATCGGGAAGGGACTCGATCGCGCACTCGACTCATACAACAAAGGCGTAGGCTCACTGGAAGCGCGAGTGCTGGTGACGGCAAGAAAATTTAAGGAGCGCGGCGCAATAGCCGGTGAAGAAATAGAAACGTTGGAACCGATCGACAAGTCGGCGCGAGCACTGAGTTTGGATGAAGGTGGATTGTTCCCCGACTTAGTTGCGCCGGAACCGGAGGAAGAGGATTCGCTTCCCCTGCTTAGCGCAAAGGGCGCCGGCGCTGGTGACACCTAGAAGCAATCCGCAGATTACGCAGATTTCGCAGAGCTGAAATGCATTTGGAATCCGTGTAATCTGCGTAATCTGTGGAGAACGTTTTTGTCAAAAGAAATTCTGCTAGGCCCTCTCCTCGGCAACAATCGCTCAAAGTTGATTGCGCGGTGTTCGGAGCTTGTTTCACAAGGTCAGTCGGAAAGGTTTCTCTACCTTGCTGCCTCACATCCTCTGCTCGAACTCGTCACCGAACAAATCCTGGATGGCTCGCGGAACGCAGGTCTTTGGGGTGACCTTCCTGTCTATCTGTTCCGCGGTTTCGTCAGGCGCATTCTGTCCACCGCTGTAGATGAACAAACAGGAGATCGTCTCACGCCTCGGATTCCCATCGATCGCGAAGAGCTGCCACTCAAGCGAAGTCTGATTTCGCAAGTTCTTAAACAATTAGCTGCCGAGGGAAAGCTGACCGCTATCAAGTCGCTGGCCCACCGGGAAGGCTGCGTTAACACAATCACGACACTTGTCGGCGAAATACAGCGGGCTGGAAAGACGCCGGCCGAGCTAAGTGAAATCGTGGATCGGCGAATGCGGGATCTAACCCCGGATGGCCCAACACACCCGGCCGGTATAACTCACACGCCTGGCGGTATCCCCATTCAAACCGATTTCGACCGTGATGTCGCATTGGTCTATTCAACTTACGCTGGTCTTCTGAAGGAAAATAATTTCACCGAAGCCGATAGTGACCAATTGCGCGCTCTTGCCGTTCTCAACGGGGAAATCGACGGCCGTCGGGTGCTCTTGCCGTGGCTCGGGAATGTGGAGTTGCTCATACTCGATGGGTTCTTCGACTTCACGCCCGTGCAGGGAGAAATGTTGCGCCAAATAATCCGGCAGATTCCGCAAGTGATCGTTAACCTCAACAGTGACACGCGAAACCCTGCGATCTTCGAGCCCTTCAGCAACACCATTGAACAATTAACGAGCATCGCGGATTTCAAACTTATATGGAGCAAGGAAGCGGCGTCTGCCGAGGGCTCGCTAGGAGAGTTACGCGAAAAGCTCTTCAAGCCTGGTGAAATTGGAGAGGATGAAGACGGTTCCATCGACCAGCAGAACATTCGCTTGTTTACTTGCGCCGATCGTGAAACCGAAGTTCGCAAGATCGCCAAAGAAATCAAGCGTCTGGTCATCCAAGACCAGTACCCGCTCTCGGACATTGCGTTGGTGGTGCGCGAGCGTGCTTCTTACGCGGATACCATCGTGCGTGTAATGCGCGATGAAGGGCTGCCGTGCAATCTGGAACCACGCGTCAAGGTCACCGAGATTCCTTCGGTGCGCGCCGCCCGCAAGCTGTTTGAAATGCTTGACGAAATAGGACGAGGCGAAAAGCCCGAGGTCAAAGTTGCCGACCTGGCTGATCTGATCAAGTCAGAGTATTTCTGTCTTGATGTTAATGATCTGGCCGAGCTCAATGAAGCATTCGAGCTTCGCTACGGCGCTTTAATGAACGACGCAGAAAAATCTAACGGTAGCGGCGACCGGTTCAAGTATTTACTGGGTGTGGGTCGTTGGGATCCTGACACTCTGGAAAACACGATCGCCTTTGTCGGCGGCGCGCTGAGCATGACATCGTGGCTCGAGCGTGCGCGCAAACTTTTGTCTAACTGGCCACAGGTACAGGTCACGACTGACATGGTGGCTCAGGAAACAGCGAATGGCGTTGCGGACGAAGAGACAGATCAGATTGAAGACGCCGACAAGGTTGCTACAGACGATCGTGGCGTGGAGAAGAAGCGGCGGCCTTCGCGCGACGTGCATCCCGCGGCAATCGCCTGGGCTTCGCTCGTTTTAGAACGGCTGACCGAAGTAGTTAAAAGCGGGACTCGCGAGGGCGCTCCGCGTGACTTGCGTAACGCCGTGATGGCTCTCCTCGAGCGACTGCAGTTCTCCACTCAAATCAGACGACCGGTGCGAGGCGCTCTTGATGAAAAAGAGTTGCCTCACGTGATGCTCGATTTGCGAGGGCTCGAAGCTCTCCGTCGTGCGTTTGTGGCCGCGGTCAAGAGTATCGAGGTGACTGCATCACTGAGCCAGGAAACGCGAATCACGACTTTCCTTGGTGAGGTGGCTCGCGCGCTCGACGTTGAAGTCTCGATTGGAAGAACTGCTGAACGTGGCGGCCTGCGTGTTTTGGAAGCCACTGACGTACGCGGCCTTCAATTTCGCGCGGTCTTTATTGCGGGTCTGGTCGAAGGTGGCTTTCCACTGCGGGCCTCGCGCGATTGGATCTACCCGCACGAGGAACGGGAACGGCTGAAACGTGATTACGACCTGACACTGGAAGACATCTCGCCGGCAACGCTGCTCAAGGAAGAGCATTACTTTTATCAAGCTGCTTGCCGCGCGACCGAGAAGCTTTATCTCTCGCGGCCATTATTACTCGACGACGGAACGGAAACGGTCGGCTCCTACTACATCAACGAACTCGCGCGCGCTATAAAACCGTTCAAACTGCAAAGCGAGGCTGTGCGCCGAGACTTTGATGGCGCAGAGATTTTTGATGCTTCTACAGTTTCCGAGTTAACTGTTTCGATTGTGAGGCAGGATGAACGTCACCGTCATCTGGCTGGACGCGCCGGTGTGCAGCCGGCGGCGCTTATCCAGCAACTGAAAACGCGTCTCATTGATGACAGTTATCTCTCGCCGGCGACGATGCGCCGCGTAGAAATCGAACGCGAGAGAGCGGGAGGCAGCTTCGGCGCATACGATGGACAGATCACCACGCCGGCGTTGGTGGCCATGTTGCAGCAACGGCTTGGCTCCGGTTACGTGCACAGCGCCAGTGGACTCAGCACTTATGGCAACTGTGGGTATCGCTTCTTCGCGAATCGCATACTGCGGTTTGAGCCGCGTGGAGAAGCAGCGCTTGATTTACAGGCAATCGATGCCGGCAAACTTTTGCACGATGTACTGCGTCGTTTTTTTGAACGTCACCGCGGCGAGAATTTTAACGAGCATGATTGCGAATCGTTGCGTCTGGAGTTGCGCGATGTAGCCGAACAGGTTTTCAAGGAACACGAGCGCGCGGTGCCGCCGCTGAACCCCGACATATGGAAGATCGACTGCGAGATCAGAAAGATAATTCTCGATCAGGTTTTGCTTTACGAATTGGGAGTGCAGAAGAAGACACGCGCTGACGTTCGTTCCAGTTACTTTGAAGTCGCATTTGGTATGACGCCAAGAGAGGGCGCGGATCCTAAATCGAAATCCGAACAACTGGAACTGACGCGCTCGACAATTAACGGAGAGGACTTAATCAGGATTCAGGGACAGATCGATCGCGTGGACCAGGCGAAAGATGGGACTGTGATCGCTTACGACTACAAGCTGTCCACCGGCGCCGACGCAGAGGACATGAAGTCTGGGCGCAGTCTGCAGCTCCCAATTTATCTCGAGGCGCTCGAGCGTCTGCTTTTGCCGGGACAGGCTATTGCCGGAGGCGGTTATTACATTCTCAAAGCCAAGCCTGGACGTCGCAACAGCGGGATCTATCGCAAGGATTTTGGCGATTACCTGGGACTGCAGGCGAAGAATTCGATACTAACGGACGTTGAATGGCACAAAGTCCGGGCCGAAGTGCTTGCGAAAATTTGGGAATTCTTTGACGGGATGCGCGCCGGGGATTTTCGCGTCAGGCCATCGCAGGGGATCAAGACATGCAGGTTCTGCGATTACTCTGCCGTCTGCCGATACGATCGCTATCGGATCGCCGGAAAAGAGACGAATCATCAGTGATATGAAGTAGCCGAAGAGTGATATGAGTGGACCAAAGCTGACGCGGCTTGCCGCCTTCCGTGCGGTAAGGCTCTGCCTTACCGGTGCGATTTCTTGAAGCTCTGCGAGGCTGCGCCTCGAACTCAACGGAGGCATAGCCTCTTCTCTCATTAGCGGATGGCCGGTAAGGCTGAGCCTTACCGCACGGAAGGCGGCAAAGCCGCTTATGACACAAACCCGAGAACTACAACCAGCTCAGGCGCAAGCCGCCTACACGCTTGACCGGCACATCTCTGTGACTGCCGGACCAGGCTCAGGTAAGACGACTGTGCTGGTCGAGCGCTACCTTCACATCCTGCGCGAAAAAAAACCTGCCTCGATTGATCAAATCGTCGCCATAACTTTTACCAACCGCGCCGCAAACGAGATGCGCGAGCGACTGCGCAAAGAGTTGGATGGTCTACTCCGAGACGCCGGCGGCAACGAACGCGCGCGGTGGATGCGTTACAAGCGCACGCTCGACGGCGCAGTCATTACCACCATACACGGCTTCTGTATGCGCTTGCTGCGCGAGTTTCCGGTGGAAGCGGGACTCGATCCGCAATTCATGTTGCTTGACGAGCATCGCGCGGCAACTCTGTTGGCGGCTGCGGTGGAAGAATCGCTTTCGGAAGCGATCGGTCGCCGCGATGAATCAGTTTCCAG
>JBGTCM010000421.1:0-3520 GCA_041748795.1 Pyrinomonadaceae bacterium | reverse complement strand
ATCAGGCGACGGAAGGGAGTCGGCACCTTTAGCCGCCCCTTTGCATCTATCCGGGCCGTGTAGTTTCCCCGCAGCATATGATTTTCCGGTCAAATGAGTTTGGCGGGTGGCCATCCAGGAAAAGTTACTCATGATCGGGTTCGCTACGAGGTTGGACCCACTTCCGACCACTTCTGACCACCCACCGGCGGATACTACGCCCCATCATTTTGAGTGTCAATAGAAAATCTTGCATTATCCTTAGGTTTTCCGCGATCTTGAGGGAAGAGACCAAACTTACTGTTCGCCTATCGTCGGCCCCTCAGCGACATTGCTCCTGCGGTTTGACCTGCTTTAAATCTCGTTTGGGGCGTCACCTTTAGCGTTAAGCCTCCAGGCAGTGACCTAACTAGGCAAGCCGGGACCTGAACTGTGAACCACGTCGGGGAGTTCAGACTTTAAGCCATCTAGTCTGTGGCTTTTGGCTTAACTCGCCAATAGGCAGTGGTGTGTCATTGATGTATATTGGCGCGATGTTTCTGCCAATACTCTCCTATTCTATTAACAACTGAATGAATCTGGATTCGGTAGGATTTTTCGGGCTTCTCTTGTTTGGCCTGCTCGCGGCCGGCGCGAATGTCCTGGGTGGATTCGTGCTTATTAGCGCCGGCGCGCACCGTTTCGGAGAGCGCTTACTGAAGTATCTGGTGGCTTTAGGCGCTGGCTTCATGCTGGCGGCAATCTTCATCGAAATCATTCCCGAGACCTTTGTTATTTGGACATCGAACCTTGAGGGCAAGGCTGCGGCCGAAGCCGTTATTGGCGCGATGACACTTCTCCTGGCCGGATATTTACTGATTCAACTCTTCGAACACACCATCGCCCCCCACTTCCATTTCGGCGCTGAGACACATCCGGAGTCTTTTATGCGACCGTCGGCTGCCTACGCTGCAGTGGGTGGACTCTGGATTCACACTTTTTTTGACGGCGTGTCAATCGCGGCCGCCTTTCTGGTTAACTTCCGCGTAGGTTTTTTGGTTTTCATCGCCATCTTGCTGCACAAGATGCCGGAAGGGTTCACTGTGGCGTCGATAATGCTTGCGTCAGGACGCTCAGCACGAACTGCGCTCCTGGCAACAACAGCTATTGGAGCAGCAACGCTTGCGGGTGTGGTGGCAGTTGCTTTGCTTAACACGAGGATGACGAACGCCGTGGGTTACGCTCTTCCCTTTTCGGCGGGCGTTACACTGTATGTTGCGGCCAGCGACTTAATACCTGAGGTCAACCACAAAGAAGAAAGAAACCCGACGGTTTCAATCGTCGTGTTTGTTGGAGTGGCGCTTTTTTACCTGTTGCATAAGTTGATCGAGGGATACTGGTAACGCAAATTTTTAGTCTGCGGGGGCTGGGCTATTCGGACCCATTGCATCTAACCGGTCCGCAAGCTAAGGGTTTTGTGTACGAAGAAGCTACAGTTTTCATTGATAAAGACGTTCTTCATATTTGAGTTACGGATGCGGCGGATTCTTCCGCCGTTGATGTTCGCGGCCGTTGCGCTCTTCTCTTGGCTACAAGTGACGGCCGTTGCGCAATCTGCTAAGTCACCAATCCCGCTTCCCTCGCCTTTCACGCCAATAATCGATTACGGCAACGTCATTGATGCGGATACGCGCAAGAAGCTGGAGGCGATCTATCTCAACCTCAAGGAACGCGCTGACATTGAGTTTGCCGTGGTTACCGTTGACACAACTGGCGGCCGCGACATCTTTGAGTACTCGCTGGATGTCGCTCGCGGCCTGGGCATCGGATCAAAAGAGGGCGAGAAGAATGGTTTGCTGCTTCTCGTGGCAGTAAAGGACAGGAAATACTTCACTCAGGTCAGCGACCACCTGGAGGGCGATCTCAACGACGGACTGGTGGGCCAAATTCAACGTGAGAAGCTGGTGCCGCAATTCAGGAACGGAAACTACAGCAAAGGGATATATGACACGGTCCAGGCATACGTTGCGACCCTCGCCGCCAAACGCGCCTTCACTGTAGAAGGAATCGACCAGCGATACGCTTATCGAGCAACGCCTGAACCGACTCGCACCCGATCAAAATCCGGCGGGCTTCCAACTTCCTGTTGCACGATAATCGTCATCCTCTTTGTGATCATTTTCCTCATTTCGGCCAGCCGCGGCGGCGGACGAGGAGGCCGAGGTGGAGGTGGCGGCGGCGGCTGGTGGAAGTGGATGTTGGTCAGCGGATTGCTAAATGCGGCGACGAGCGGTGGTCGTCGCTCGAGTGGTTGGAGCGGAGGTGGGTTCGGCGGTGGCGGCGGATTTGGTGGCGGTGGAGGATTCGGGGGCGGCTTCGGAGGTGGGGGCAGCTTTGGTGGTGGGGGCGCCGGAGGAAGCTGGTAGGACAATTCGAAGAGCGCTGGATTTCTGTTAGTATTCAGACACACGAAACGCGATGGTTAAAACGAGTGTTCAGGAAGCTTTGAAGGGTCTTTTGAAAGACCTGCGCGCAACGCACGGGGAAAACCTTGCCTCGGTCGTGCTCTATGGATCGGCAGCAGTTGGCGACGACATCGAATTGCGCTCAGATTACAACTTGCTCATCACCCTCCATCGCATCAATCCGGAGGACCTCCGTGAGGCGCAAGCGCCGATGCGCGAGTGGCAACGGTTGGGAAATCCGCTCCCCGTCTATTTCACGGTGGAAGAACTTTCCGACGCCGCCGACGTTTTCCCCATCGAGTTTCATCAGATGGCGAACGCGCGTGTTGTGCTCTACGGACCGGATCCGTTTGCATCGCTGTCGTTTTCCGACGCCAACCTGCGGCACCAGGCTGAGTATGAGCTGAGAAGCAAACTGATTCAGCTCCGCCGGATGTATATTCCCGCGTCCGTTTCAACCGAGAAGCTTTGCGATTTAATGAGTGACAGCCTCTCCAGTTTCGCCGCGTTGTTTCGCGCTGTCTTGATTTTGTATGGTGAAGATGCGCCGGTGGCCAAGCCGGATTGTGTGCGTGCGACGGTGCGCCGTTTCGGACTCAATGGCGAACCGTTTGAAAGGATTTTCGAATTGCGAGCGAGCGACTATTTGCCCCCAAATGAAAAGGAAGCTAACGAGATCTTTGCCGCTTATATGGAGCAACTTCAGCAGGTTGTCGAAGTGGTAGATGAATTCGATCGGGCAACACAGTCAGGAGAAAAGAAATGATTCAACGACGACTATCGTTACTTGCTCTGGTGGTTTTTGTAACAGTGACAGCGAGTGGCTGCGGTTACAACACATTGACGACCAAACAACAGAATGTAAAGGCTAAGTGGGCCAACGTAGAAACACAGCTTCAGCGTCGCGCCGATCTGATTAACAATCTCGTGGAATCAGCCAAGCTGGCCGGCATTCAGGAGCAGGAAGTATTCGGCAAGATTGCAGAGGCAAGGTCGAGATTACTCAATGCGACAGCTCAGGCGCCGCAGGGAGAAGGTGGCGATAAGACGCCGGAACAGAAACAAGCCGTCATTGACGCTGCGAATAGCTTTGGCGG
>JBGTCM010000420.1:0-2378 GCA_041748795.1 Pyrinomonadaceae bacterium | reverse complement strand
CCTCGAGGTATTTCTTTGATTGTTAAGGAAGGTTTAGCTCCGCTCGTCAATTGCCATCGATCTTTTAGGCGGGGGCATGCCCCTCTTCCCAACCTCTAACTGTTCCAAGTCACTCATTGAGCCCTACCGCGAGATAGGACTGACTTCATGACACTTTGCCGCCCTCATAATTGGATGTTGGAAGTAAGGATCGAGGGTTGAAGACGCCTAAAAAGACTCCGGGCGCCGACCTCCCCCAAGACCGGCGCCCTTGCCTTTATCTCAGTTCTCCCATGGAGAATTAACGATGGCGGATATTAGATCGGAAGTTTAGAGCAATGGTTGCAGTATCCTTGCAAAGACTTCACAACAACGTAACAAAAAGTTCTCAAACGTTTCTCCGTGAAAATCGGCTCAGTCATGTCGTAATATGCCCGGGCTCTCATATTTCGTGTTGAAAAGGCGGACAAAGTCCTTATGTCTGGACCCCGCGTTGGGCCTTATGGCTCGTGGCAGTCTCCAATAACTTCTGACTTGATCGTGAGTGGATCCATCGGTGTCAGCCAACCCTTATTTGATGACGCCGATATTTATTGGGTTGAGATGCGTCCTACCGAAGGGGGTCGCAACGTCATAGTAAAACGAGATTCCAACGGCATTGTCTCAGATATAACACCACCTTCATTCAATGCCAGGACTCGTGCGCATGAATACGGAGGCGGCGATTACACCGTCCATGACGGAAATGTTTATTTTTCAAACTTCGCCGACCAGCGACTCTATGTGCAGCGAGCAGGTGAACAGCCGATGGCGATCACACCTGCCACGCCGGCGGCCGAGCTACGTTACGCCGACCCAATTTTCGACCATCTGCGCCAGCGATTGATTTGCGTTCGCGAGGACCACACCGTCGAGGGTCGCGAAGCAGTAAATAGTCTGGTAGGTCTCGATCTTCTGGAGAACACCGATTCGGGGCAAGTGCTGGCGTCAGGCAATGATTTTTATTCGACGCCTCGGCTGAGACCGGATGGTTCGCGGCTGGCCTGGATTACATGGAACCATCCGAACATGCCCTGGGACGGGACAGAGCTTTGGACCGCTCGGATTGGCGATGACGGGTTACTACAACAAGCCGAACGTGTAACTGGAGACCTTACCGAATCCATCTTCCAGCCCGAATGGTCGCCGGACGGAGTGCTCTACTTTGTCTCCGATCGCACTGGTTGGTGGAACCTACACAGGGTGAACGATGCAGGCGACATTGAAATGGTGCATCAAAGGGAAGCGGAGTTTGGCATGCCGCAGTGGGGATTTGGCATGTCGAGTTACGCATTCGAGTCTGCTGATCGAGTGGTTTGTAACTACGTCGAGAAGGGCATCTCTCATCTTGCGTCCATCCATACGCGCACGAAACAGTTCACACCTCTCGATACTCCATACACCGATATCAGATATGTCCGAGCCAAACCTGATGAAGTAGTAATGCGGGCAGCCTCCCCCGCAGAGTCGGCGGCAATTGTCCACCTCAATTTGAAAACAGGCAGTATCGAGGAACTGCGGCGCTCGCATAACCTCGAGATCGATCGAGAATACTTTTCGATTCCTCAACCGATTGAATTTCCCACGGAAGATGGGTTGACTGCCCACGCCTTTTTTTATCCGCCGGCTAATCGCGATTTTCGCGCGCCTGAAGGTGAACTCCCTCCGTTGCTGGTCCAAAGCCATGGAGGACCCACCGCGGCAGCGACTACGGCCTCGAGTCTGAGTATTCAATACTGGACCAGCAGGGGAATTGGGGTACTTGACGTTAACTACGGTGGCAGCACCGGCTTCGGCCGGGACTACCGGGAGCGATTAAAGGGCAAATGGGGAGTCGTGGACGTTGACGACTGCGCAAATGGCGCCCGCTATCTGGTCCAACGCGGCCTAGTCGATGGCGATCGGCTGATGATTACCGGCGGTAGTGCTGGGGGGTACACCACTCTTTGCGCACTCACTTTTCGTCGCGCCTTCAACGCCGGCGCCAGCCATTATGGCGTGAGCGATGCGGAGGCGCTGGCGAAAGAGACGCACAAGTTTGAGTCGCGCTATCTTGACGGGCTCATAGGGCCATATCCCGAAAAGCGGAACCTTTATTTCGAGCGGTCGCCTATCAATTTCACCGAGAGCCTGTCGTGCCCTGTAATTTTCTTTCAAGGGCTCGAAGACAAAGTGGTGCCGCCAAACCAGGCAGAGATGATGCTCAACGCGCTCCGCACTAAAGGAATTCCGGTGGCTTACATTCCGTTTGAAGGCGAGCAGCACGGGTTCAGGCAGGCGAAGAACATTAAACGTGCTCTGGATGGCGAACTGTATTTCTATTCACGTGTGTTTGGTTTTGAACTCGCGGAACCGGTTGA
>JBGTCM010000419.1:0-2290 GCA_041748795.1 Pyrinomonadaceae bacterium | reverse complement strand
GATAACGATACAAACGCCGCCGCCGGCGAGTGTCAACGGTGCGCCATACCAGTGAGAGACTGCACCGGCCAGCAGATTTCCGATCGGCATCGTTCCGATGAACGAAAGGATAAACATACTCATCACCCGGCCTCGCATTTTGTCAGTCACGAGTTGCTGAAGCAGTGTGTTGGTCATAGCAACCGAGGTAACGATGGCAAAACCAACGCCGAAAAGAAGCGTAAGCGTGAGCATGAGATGAGTGGACAGTGCGAAGCCGATCAGGAACAGACCGAATGCAAAAGCACCTCCTAACACCAGCCATCCCTTGCGTTTGAGATCTCCCAGATAAGTCAGAAACAAGGCGCCGAAAAATGCGCCGGCCCCGGCTACACCCATCATCCAGGCCAGTCCGCCTGGTCCAAGGTTGAAGATGTCACGTGCAAAAATAGGAATGAGCGTGAGATACGGAGCGCCGAAAAAACTGGTGACACCGGAAAGAGTTAATAGCGAAAAAACCCTGGGCCGTCGTCTGACGTAACTGAAACCGGCAAGCAAGTCTTGCCAGAGAGCGCGTCGATCTTTGACGGAATGTGCCGCGGCAGTTTTGGTCGCGTTATCGAAGCGGATCTTCCGCAGAGCAATCACAACTGCCACAAACGAAAACCCGTTCACAAAGAAACAGCCGGCAAGTCCGAAGAACTTGAAGCCCAGGCCAGCCAGCAACGGTCCGGCAACGCGAGAAAGTTGAAACTGGGTTGAATTGAGGGCCACCGCGTTTGGCAGATCCTCGCGACCGACAAGGTCAAAGGTCATCGCCTGGTAAGACGGAGCAGCCAAAGCCATACAGCAACCGGTGATCAAAGAAAACCCGAGGATCATCCAGACCGTCACGTGTTCAGTCCAAATTAAAAAGGCCAAAGCGAACGCTGCCAGCCCGGCCACGACCTGAGTATAAAGAAGCAACCGTCGCCGGTCGACGAGGTCAGCGAAAACTCCACCGAGCAAGGTCAGGAAGAAGCCCGGAGCAGTGGCCATAAAGGCGTCAATTCCCAACCAGAGCGACGAGTTCGTGAGTAGTAAGACCAGCCAACCCTGGGCAACTGCCTGCATCCAGGTGCCAACGTTCGAAAGAAAAGCTCCAATCCAGAAGACGCGATAGTTGCGATGAGAAAGGGCACGAAACATTGCCGCGCGCCGGCGCTTTGGAAATTCCGTAGGAATTTCAATCCGCGTCGATTTCGTGGCCATGACTCCAAACTGTAGGACAGGCATTTCTGCGTGTCCACTTCTGATAACAGCTATATGGGCTTTTATTGGTCCGTCGGCAAAAAACGATCCACGAAATGACACTAAACAACACGAACTAATTTAGTGCTGTTTAGTGTGATTCGTGGATCGTTTGACTTGGTTCTTACTTCTCGGAACCTACCGGCTTCTTGAAAACGTCCGACAGGCAGGAATGCCTGTCCTACCTAAATCCGCTCAGAAACCCACGCAGCAGCTGATACATGGCATCAAATGACTCGGCGTAGAAAAGGATGGGTTGATATCTTGTGGGATCGTATTCCTGAAGCGTAATCGCGGTTAGATCCAGTGGCCGCAATTGTGCTTCCTTCATCGATTCGAGTTCGCCTGCCGACGAAAGTATTCCGGTGCCGTAAGCTTTAATCTCTCCATCTTCTCGCAAGACTCCAAACTCAATCGTAAACCAGTAGACGCGCGCCAATCTTTCCAACTGTTCCGCGTTCTCGCTGCGCCGCACAGCCTCTCCGAACAAACGATTGATGTCCGCAAGACGCTCGCTTGCCAGCGTCACCGCATGCCCAAATAATTCGTGGACCACGTCGGGCTCGGGCGTGTACAGCGGCGTGGAATAGTGTCGAATATATTGGGTACACAAGAAAATGCCCTTGGCCAACGATTCAAGAAAGACGCGCGGTTCTACCAGTCCGGCGACTGGCTCAAGTCGAAAGCCACTAATGGCCTCGATCTTTTCCGACACTTCGCGGAGTTGAGGTATGCGATCGCGCGGGAGGTCCAAACGCGCGACGCACTCTAAATATTCCGCGCATGCATGAGCTTCTTGCGCCGTCTGAAGCGCCTCGCGAATGATCGCCCACAACCGATGCTCTTCGGGTGTGTAAAGCGCGTCGGGGATAGGACTGCCTTCTTTGTATTCCATCGCAATTCGCGCGATGGCATTACGACGGGCGCGGTATTCCTGATCTCGGAAACCCGGATGGTCGGGATCGAGCTGGACAATCGTGTTGCGTCCGGCAGTCGGCTCGTCATCGGCGACAACCAGACG
>JBGTCM010000418.1:0-19090 GCA_041748795.1 Pyrinomonadaceae bacterium | reverse complement strand
GTTCCCGGCCGGCGGTCGTCTGTCATCGGTCGTCGCTCGGGTCGCCTGAACACTACAACTCGCGCCCGGCAAGTGATATAAAGCGTTCGCTCTGCAAACATCCTGCGCCGGTTTAGTGGAAAACAAATGAAAGCCCTCCTTTCCATTCCAGTTGTGCTGCTTCTTGCCTTCCTGCTAGTTCCCCAGTCCCCAAAAGTAGATTCGGCCGACCTGGTTCTCAAAAACGGCAACGTCTACACCGTAGACGAGCGGCAGCTGAAGGCAGAGGCGATCGCCGTGAAAGGCGACCGAATTGTTTTTGTCGGGTCGAATCGCGAAGCGCAGAAATACGTAGGCAAGGCCACGCGTGTAGTCGATTTGATGGGGAAGACGGTTGTGCCGGGGTTGACTGACTCACATCAACATCTCTCAGGCGTCGGCTTTCGCGAGATGACGCTCAACCTGGAAGGGACTACCAGCCTCGAAGATTTTCTGGGGAAGGTTAAAGCGCGTGTGGACCAGGCTAAGCCCGGGGAATGGGTGACGGGACGTGGCTGGATTGAAACGTTTTGGAAGCCGCCGGTGTTTCCCACGCGTGCACAACTGGATCAAATCGCTCCCAATAATCCTGTCATTCTCACTCGAGCAGACGGCCATGCCTCAGTTGTGAACAGTGCAGCTCTGAAGACTGCAGCAGTCGACAAAAACACTCCCAATCCTTTTGGTGGTGATATTTCAAAGGGATCTGACGGAGAACCTAATGGCATGTTGATCGATGCAGCGCAGGGTCTCGTGCGTCGCCATATTCCGGCAACCACACCGCAGGATGCCGAACGCGCGGTCATTCTTGGTGTGAAGCGTAATATCGAACTAGGCTGGACGCAGATACAGGATGCCGGCGGGAGTTTCGCTGAAGCCGAACTCTTCAAGAAATTGTATGGACAGGGCAAGATCAAGCTGCGCATTTACAAGGCGGTCCATGGGCCCGGACCGAGTGCTACTCAACTGTTGGCGGCTGGTCCCATCATCGGCGCTTTCGATCATCGTTTCACCTTTCGCACGATCAAGGTGGTGTCCGACGGCGCCCTGGGTTCCAGAGGCGCGGCGCTGCTCGCACCTTATTCCGACGCCCCTAACACTTCCGGGCTAATGACTGTGAAGCAGGAAGAGTTGGCGCCGATGCTGGCACAAGCTTTAGAGAAGGGTATTCAGGTCGAGACACACGCCATCGGCGACCGCGCGAATCGATTCACGCTCGACGAATATGAAAAAGCGTTCGACGCCGTGCCGAAAGCCCAGCGCAAAGTCGCAGACCCGCGCTGGCGTGTCGAGCACGCGCAGATTGTTAATCCAGTAGATATACCGCGCTTTGCGAAACTGGGCGTGATTCCTTCGATGCAGCCGTCGCATGCGATTGGAGATCTTCATTTCGCGCCGAGCCGCGTCGGGATAGCGCGTCTCAAAGGTGCGTACGCATGGCAAAGTTTCATCAAGTCGGGCGCGATCATCCCGGGTGGCTCCGACGCGCCGGTCGAACGTGGCGAACCGATGATTGAGTTTTACGCAGCGGTCGCGCGCAAAGACATGAAGGGTTTTTCCGGCGAAGGCTGGCACCCGGAAGAAGCAGCCACGCGAGAGCAGGCCTTGAAAATGTTCACCATCTGGCCGGCCTACGCGGCGTTTGAAGAGAAGCTCCGCGGATCCATTGAGGTTGGGAAACTCGCTGACTTCACGATTCTATCTGCCGACATCATGAAGATCCCGGAGAGCGAAATCCTAAAAACGCGTTGTCTGATGACCGTGATTAATGGAGAGGTCGTTCACCAGGAGAAGTAGCCCCTTAACCCGCGAAGCGGGTGACAGCATAAAGCCTGGCGTGGAGCGAAGCGCAACCCCAGGTAAGAGTCGAAACCCGAATACCTATAGCCCGCGGAGCGGGCAGCAGCCCTGAGCAAGAACTCTGATCCGCGAGTCGTTGATCTGGTTTCATAAAGGCGAAGGGAATTGAAGACTACAAAATGAATTCTTTCTCTCAAACTGCCGGCCGCTTCGCGGGCTGGGAGTTTCAGTACTCTGGGTCCTGGGGTTCCGCTCCGCTCCACCCCAGGCTTTATGCTTTCACCTGCTCCGCAGGTTAGCGATTTCATATGAAGATCACGCACTCAGACTCCAGTCGAAGAGACTTTCTTTCTTTCGCCGGCAAAGGCCTGGGGTTGGCGACTCTGTCGTCTGCCAGCATCGCCTCGCTGTTGGAAGAGGTGAACGCTGCGTCCAAAGCTGCCTCGCACCTCACGCCTCAACAGGCAGCGATGGATGAAGACTACTGGTCCGTGATTCAAAACTCCTTCTCAGTCACCCGCGGCATCATCAATCTGAATAACGGCGGCGTATCACCATCACCCAGAATCGTTACGGACGCTCTGGTTCGTTATATCTGGCAGCAGGAAGATGCGACGGCGTATACGATGTGGCAGATACTGGAGCCGCAATCTGAAACTATCCGCACCGGTCTCGCGGAACTTTTCGGATGCGACCGCGAAGAGATCGCAATCACTCGGAACGCGTCGGAGTCGCTCGAAATTCTTTTGATGGGTATGGACTTCAAGCCTGGTGATGAGATTCTCACCACCACACAGGACTATCCGCGAATGTTGACGACCCTCCGCCAGCGCGAACAACGGGAAGGCCTGGTCCTCAAGTTAATCAAAATTCCTATTCCGCCAAAGAACCTGAGCGAGATAGTCAAAGCTTTCGAAAAGGGAATTACGCCACGCACCCGATTGATCCTAATCGCTCACCAGGTAAACATCACCGGCCAGATCACACCAGTGAAAGCTGTATGTGAGATGGCCCGTGCCAGAGGTATTGAAACCATTGTTGACGGCGCTCATTCGTTTGCTCAATTTGATTTCAAACAGAATGACCTCGGTTGTGACTACTTCGGCAGCTCTTTACACAAATGGCTTTATGCGCCGAAAGGTACGGGCTTGCTCTACGTCAAACGGGACAAGATTGCGAAGATCTGGCCGCTGATGGCGGCGGAGTCGAAACAGGCAAACGACATCAGGAAGTTTGAAGAGGTGGGAACACACTCCGCAGCGCCGAGGCTGGCCATCGGCGAAGCGTTGCTTTTCCATAACGGAATCGGTGGCAAACGAAAGGAAGCCCGGCTTCGATATCTGTCGCGCTATTGGATGAACCGTCTGAAAGATGTTCCTAAAGTCAGCTTCAATACTTCGTTTGATCCGGCGCAATCCTGCGCGATTGCCAACGTGAATATTGAAGGTGTGGAGCCCGCAGCCATTGGGAGTTACCTGTTTAATAAACATCGAATCTTTACGACGCCGATAATTCATGAAGAGTTTCGCGGGATTCGAATCACGCCGAATGTCTATACGACGCTGGGCGAGCTAAATCGCTTTTGCGATG
Organism: Pyrinomonadaceae bacterium; assembly: GCA_041748795.1. Lineage (GTDB taxonomy): Bacteria > Acidobacteriota > Blastocatellia > Pyrinomonadales > Pyrinomonadaceae > PSRF01. Next base: position 15,682 of record JBGTCM010000418.1, on the reverse strand, counting down.
TAATGGAAAAGATCGCTCGTCAGGGCCTGCCGGCGTGAATGTAACGCAAACTGTTAGTTTGCGGAGGTCCAGTAATTGACGATATTGGTAGCGAGAGGTCCGCAAACTAACGGTTTGCGTTACAACTGCCCCGCAAACTAAAAGTTGGCTTTACATAATCTGAAAAGAACTAATCCACCCAAGGAGCATAAGACATGTCCAGTTCACCAGCACAACAACCATCACCACAACTTTTCTTTCAAACCGTCAACGCATATCAGCGAACCGAGGCTTTGAAAGCCGCCATTGAACTCGAAGTATTCACGGCCATCGGCGAGGGCAACGCTACGGCCGCCGACATGGCAAAGAGATGCGGAGCGTCGGAGCGGGGCATTCGAATACTGTGTGACTTTCTCTGCGTCATGGGTTTCTTAAACAAGGAAGGGAACCGGTATAGCCTGACTCAGGACTCCGCGGTTTTCCTCGACCAGCGTTCACCTGCTTACCTCGGTGGAGCGATCGGATTTATGTCTACAGAGAAACTGACCGGCAACTTCCGTAATTTTGCCGAAGTCGTAAGGAAAGGCGGCAGCCTCGACGAAGAGGGCGGGACCGTAGCTCCCGATAATCCCATCTGGGTGAAGTTTGCTCATGCGATGGCGCCGCTGATGGCCATGCCGGCGCAGCTGTTGGCAAAACTTGTAGACCCATCCGTTAATCAAAAATTGAAGATTCTCGACATCGCTGCCGGCCACGGTCTTTTCGGCGGCGCCTTCGCCACGAACAATCAACAGGCAGAGGTTGTGGCGCTTGACTGGCCTAAGGTGCTGGAAGTTGCGAAAGAGAACGCGCAGAAAGCGGGTGTGTCAGACAGGTATTCGACAATTGAAGGCAGCGCATTCGATGTCGAATTCGGCACCGGATATGATTTGATCCTGCTGACGAATTTTCTCCATCACTTTGATCCGCCAACGTGTGAAGCGTTGTTGAGGAAGGTCCATGATGCTCTTGCCGACGGCGGGCGTGCCGTGACCCTCGAGTTTGTGCCAAACGAAGATCGTATCTCACCACCCGATGCCGCTGCGTTTAGCGTAATGATGCTAGGCAGCACGCCGAGCGGGGATGCTTACACTTTCTCGGAACTTGAACAGATGTTTCAAAACGCGGGATACAGCCGCAGCGAGAATCATGATTTGCCGCCTTCGATTCAGCGGGTAGTGATCTCGCAAAAGTAGTTTCCTGGTGATTTGATAGCGCAGACCATCGGCGGCGTTCACGAAGAAACATGGCTGCCATAACGGCTGTCAGTTTCTTCCAGCGGAGCCTCAGTAGTTGGGCTGAGGGCGGGGCGACGACTCATAACGGCCGCACTTAGTCTGCGATTTTGCGGTTTGCGAGTAGAGTAGCAATAGTCTTCAAGAGGTGATCGCTACTGAAGGGTTTTGAAACGTAAGCATTGAAGCCAGTCTCCAGTGCCTGAATCCGATCCAAATCTGCATGCGCAGTCAATACCATACAAGGGATCGCCCGAGTAGCGTCATCATTCCTTAGTTCGCGAAAAAGTCCCCAACCGTCCATCACCGGCATCGATAGGTCCATCACAATCAGGTCGGGCTGGTCCCTCCTAGCCAGAGTCAAACATTCACTTCCGTCTCGCGCTTCCTTTACGTTATAGCCGGCGCCGAGCAGCAGAAGTTGGAGGAGTTCGCGGTTATCCTCGTGATCGTCGGCAATTAATATCGTATGGGCCATCAGTATGTTCGCGGACTTATAACTTACGGCTTAAAAAAAAGAGTGTCAATCAGGTCTTTGGCAGGTCAAGGAACGCGGGCGAATCAAGTCAGTACCACCTCGCGTTAGCGAGTGGGTGCGCCTCGCCCTACGTTGCTTTTAGCATGCGGCGCTACCGCGCTCGGTTCTGTATTGGGCCACCCAAAACTTTTGCGTCCTGTGCTTAGCAAAACTCAACGCTGAAGCCCGCGGAATCGCAATCCGCCTTGAAAAACCTTGTCTTGACTCGCTTAATACCACACGTCCATAATCGCTAAAGAGGCAAATGCCTTCGGTCTCATAACGCGTTCTGTCCTGGTTCCTCACCTGGAGCGGCATGCAAACGATCCTTCAACGGAGGAACATACTCAGTGGTCAGCGAACAAATCGAAGACAGCTTGCGGCACGAAATAGAGAGCTATATCGAAGGCCGACTGGGCGGGATTAAACAGGAAATTGCCGCTCTTCAGAGCCAGCTCAACGAGTCGCTCAGCCGTCTTTTGGACCGCCAAAGCGAGGTACAGCTCGACGGAGGCGTCGCTTCTTCTATTCTGGAGCACTTGCGTGCTGCTCACGAAGAAGGCATTGACCTGGCCGCGTCTGAATCTTCGCGTGCCAAGGCATCAAGCGATATGGCCATCGTCAAGGCGGCCATTTTCGAAATCGATGGTCAGGGATCGCAAGCGGAGATCCTCAAGGTTCTGATCAATCGGGCGTCGGCCTTCGCCCCGCGAGTCGCCTTCTTTGTAATCAAAGGAGACCAGAGCATCGGTTGGCGAGCCCGCGGTTTTCAAGGCACGGTCGGGGACGACATCATTCAACAGATAACCTTCTCCGTCGCCGCTGATACGGCGATCGGTAGTGTTGCGAGGTCGCGCGAAACATGGAGCGGTGGTCCGGGTTCTCATTCTGAAGACCACATAATTCTCAATCGCTTCGGCGAGGAGCCGCCGGCCCGGATAGTTGCAATGCCGCTCGTGGTTCGCAATAAAACGGTGGCGGTCTTATATGCTGATTCGGCTAACCTGGATTCAGAGGCGATCAATCTGGAAGCGCTGGAAACGCTTGTCAAAGTTTCCGGTATGGCAGTCGAATTGTTGGTTGCGCGCGCAACGCCTGCCAGACAGAGCGCTCCAGCAAGAGCACCTGAGCAGGAGCAACCTGCTTATACCCCTGTAGCCGAGTATGATGAGATCTCTCCGGTCGTCGAAGAGAGCGCTCCACCGCCGGCAGTAGAAAGGTTCGAGCCCCAACCGATAGCCGCTGAACCGGCAGTAGAAGCACCGTTCGCTGAGGCAGAACCCTCACCGGTCGAAGCGGAACCGCCCGCAGTTGAAGCGGAGCAGCCCGCGGTTGAGGCACCGCCTCCTGTTGAACCACGGCCTGCAGCGCCTGAGCCCGCGGCTACTCCAACTCCTCTAAGGCGTCGTTACGGAGCGGATGTAGAACTGCCGATCGAAGTGGCAGATGAGGACGAACGCCGGCTGCATAACGATGCGCGACGATTTGCCAGACTGCTAGTCTCAGAGATAAAGCTGTACAAAGAAAGACAAGTAGTAGAGGGCCGCTCACAAAGTGATTTGTATACGCGACTGCGAGAGGACATCGATCGCTCGCGTGAGATGTACGACAAACGCGTCAAGCCTGAAGTAGCACAAAAATATGACTATTTTCACCATGAGTTAGTGAATACGCTGGCTGAAGGCGACCGGACTAAACTTGGCAGCGCGTATCCAGGTGCCACTGTTTCCGCATAGCTTCAACTATGTATCAATCTGAGATCTGAAATCTAGATCTGAGATGTAAAGAATGAGAATTACCCTGAAAGGGACAGCAAGCTTTATCAAACCCCTTCAGGGTATTTCTACATCTAAGCACCGTGTGCTCAAGTAGGACCGCAATTTCTGTCGTCTGCTTGAAGAATGAATCGACACGTAAACGTCTGTCCTTATAGGAGTTCAAAGTTGTTTCCAAAGTTTCGTCAACACCGTCTCATTCTGGCTCTGATTGGCCTCGTCATAGCAATCGGGGCATCACTCCCTTCGTTCATGACTGCCAGTTGCCAGACGCGGCCACAAACTGCCGCGGAAGTTAAAGCCCTGGATAACCTCCGAGCAATGACGCGCGGAGGCGTATTGCCTTCTGAAGAAGTCGTAGCGCGCATCGAATCGGAGTTTCCACGCACCAGGGCCGCGGCGCTCGCGCGAATCGTCCGAGCGCGGATCAGAATGAATCAGAAAGATTTCGCCGGCGCCGCAACGCTTCTCGATTCAAGCGTCATCGCCAGCCACAGTCAACTCGGTGACTACGCACTCTTCATGCGTGCCAGTGCGCTGGAGCAAGCGGGGCAGGTTGCCGAAGCTCGCGCGAATTACGAACGTGTGAAGCAGGAATACCCTCGCTCGATGCGCGCAAAGGAGGCAGCGCTTGACGCAGCAAACATCCTGGTTCGCGGTGGCAATACGGCTGCCGTTCCGACTTTTCTGAAGGAACTTGCTGCCGCTGACGATGCAGCAGCGTTAATGATGATCGCGCGCGCATATCAGGAAACAGGGGATTCTTCTAAAGCGTTGGCTGCATACCGGCGACTCTATTTTTACGCTCCTGCATCGTCGCAAACTGCTGATGTGGCGGCCGCAATTCAGCGGCTCGGTTCTACCGTTTCACCGGCTTCATCCGAGGAAGCGATGACCCGGGCGGATAAACTTTACGAGGCAAAGAAATATTCCGACGCTTTGCAGGCTTACAATGACGCGTTTGGCAGGTTCCCGAATACCGCGACCGCGGAGGCCCAGTTACGACGCTTGATTGCCGCGGCTAATCTCAGGAAAACTGCGGACGCCGTCAGTGCCTTGAACTCAATTCCCGCTTCAGCCGGTGAGACTCGGGCTGAAGCTCTATACCACCTGGCGCAAACTTACGCGCGCGGTCGTCAATGGGAACAGGCGCGCGCCACCGTTGAAGAACTACGTCGCAGTTTTCCCAATAGTCCTTTTACGCCGCGTGCGCTGGTAGGTGTAGGCGTGATTGCAGAGGAGGCGAAGAACCTTGCCGAGGCGTCTTACTTCCTTCGCACCGCGGTGAATTCATATCAGAATTCTATTGAAGTGGCCCAGGCTCAATTTGATTTGGCGTGGATGGCCCACCAAGCGAAGAATTACGCGGAGTCTTCGAAGCAGCTTACAGAGCACCTCGCCTACTACGCTAACCGCAACACCGACAATCGAGGCCGTGCCGGCTACTGGGCGGCGCGCGATTCGGAACGGGCCGGCAAACTCGCGGAAGCGCGGGCCCTCTATAAGGCGATGCTGGGACGTTACGACGCTAATTGGTACGGCTATCTCGCAAAGCAAAGGCTCGATGCCATGGGCAACAACGCGCCGGCAAAGACGTTTGCAAGTGATTCGATCGTGGGCCGGGCGGTTGCGAATCTCCAAACAGTAACCGTTTCCGAAGAAACGGCAGGCGCTAAAGAAGAGGTGGCCATTGCCAAAGCCGATGAGCTCAACATCGTCGGTCTGGATGAGTGGGCCCTCGAGGAATTGAATGAAGCCTACGCCTCGGCGGGAAACAGTCCCAAGGTGAATCTGGCCATTGCTCGTGTGTATCGTTCGCAGGAAGACAATGTGCGCGCGCTCAATACGCTGAAGAGAAGCTTCCCTGACTATTCCCAAATGAAGCCGGAAGAGATGACCCGAGAGGAATGGGACGTGTTTTATCCGCTCGCGCATTGGGAAATTATTGTTCAGGAGGCGAAGGTAAAGAATCTGGATCCTTATCAGGTCGCCGGATTAATTCGACAGGAGACCATCTTCATGTCGCGTGCACGCTCGCATGCGCGCGCCTATGGGCTGATGCAGGTATTAATTCCGACTGCGGTCTTGACGGCGAGAAAGCATGGAGTGAGTCGCACGATCACAGAGGAAGCGCTGTATGAACCGAAGCTTAACGTTCAGATTGGCACAGCCTACATGCGCGACCAGATCGATAAATTCGGGCGCATCGAATACGTTGCTGCCGCCTACAATGCCGGGCCTCATCGGATGTCCCAATGGCGTTCGATACCGGGCGAAATCGACGAATGGGCTGAGGCCGTGCCGTTCAAAGAAACTCGTGGCTACATTCAGGGTGTAGTCAGGAATCGGCTGCAATATCAGAGACTGTACGACGCACAAGGAAAGTTTCGGCCAGAGGTAGGCACTCGCGCTGTGACAAAACAATCGGTCACAAGTAATGCATCGCCCGGCGCGACCGTCGATCCGACAGTGCAAAAGGAACGATTGAGCGGCAACGAAAGTGGTGGGGAGTAAGCGGTCGAAGCAAACTCATGGAAAATCTTTACCGCTGCGGTCCCGGAGGGACGTAATGTTTACAGACGTTGGTTCCTTTACGATCTCCCTCGCTCCAACGGAGCGAAACATGGCCGATCGCATTAATTGGTAATGGAAACATTGCGCTCCGACGGAGCGCTATTCGGATGGTAGGCTTCATCTATAAACATTCGGCTCCTACGGAGTTGGGACGCCTGTTGTGTACGTCTCTCGCTGTGCTGATTTTCCTTGCCCACCCGACTCCCGCGCAACGCCGTACTGCGAGTTCGCAGCCCGCGACTTCACCTCTCGTAATTACTACCGAACCAAACGCTGTCATCTGGATCGATGAGATCCGTCGTGGTGTGACTGACGCGTCTGGCCGGCTTGAGTTGAAGAAGATATTGCCGGGTCGTCACTCGGTACGCGTACGTGCGTCCGGGTTTAAGGAAGCCACCACTCCATTGCCGCCGGGAAAACGAAGTCTGGCGGTAAGACTGCTTAAGACAAATGATCAGGCCGAGCTGTTGTTCCAACAAGCGGAAGAAGCAAGGGAAAGGGCCAGGGACGATCCATCGAGGCAAAAGGCAGCCGAGCTTTATCGAGAAGCGCTAGGGCTGCGCGGCGCGTTTCCCGCGGCACACCTCGGGCTTGCGCGTGTGTTACTTGATCTGAATAAGAGTCAGGAAGCGTTGGCAGAAATTGCTTCAGCACGCCGCAACCGTCCGGTATATCCGGAGGCGTCGGCGGTCGAAGGGCGGATTCACAAAGAAGCGGCGTTCACTGATGACGCGATTTTGTCGTTTCGTCGCGCGATTCGAGAGGCTAAGGGATTTCAGCCGGAAGCGTATGTAGGTCTGGCTCGCGTATTTGAAGAGCAGGGAAAATTTGAGGAAGCCATCGATTCATTGAAAAAGGCGCTGGCCCAACTTTCCGATTCTGAGCCGGTGATTTACCAACTCCTCGGCGCTGCTTACGAAAAACAGCAGAAATATAAAGAAGCCCTGGCTGCATACGAGAAGTATCTTGCACTGGCGCCGAACGGCAGCCTCGCTCCCGCGATCCGTTCCATCATGGAACAACTTCGGCGTGATGCTGAAGGACACGAAATCATTCCCTGATAAACCAGTGCAGTAGACGGTGAGGGCGCGGTGTCAACTTTCAGAACTTCACCACCTCATCCTTGGCCGAGGCCGGCTGGTTTGCGTTGACGCGAATCAGCGATGAGGTTGAGTCAAGATAAAAGTGCTTACCCTTGAGATCGCCTGACAACGTCGGATCTGCATTACAACTGAACGTCTTGTCTCCCAGCGTCATGGTCATAACATAACCATGTAACTCAGGCGCGTCGGAAGCGAATCGCGAATCGAGGTAGCCATTTTCAGCGAGCTGGATAAAGCCCGCATAGTCTCCCCCATTTGTTAGGGCATGGGCCTGCTGGGCCAGGTTAACGGTGCGCAGAGATGAGACTACTGATGCTTCATCGGCGCGAGCCTGAGTCTTTTGCACGTTTGTCGTATACGACTTGCAGCCCACGCTGGCTGAAGCCAGGATCACGACAATGAAAGTTAGACAAAATGTACTCTTAGGTGAGAGGTGGTTGATTCTGCATCTCATGTGGGGGTCTCCGAGTTGACTGTGCAACCTGACGGGTTAACCGTCCATAGCTTACTTTGACAGTAGTATTACAACGTCGGCAGAGTCAATAATTATTTCGAGTTGCCTTGAAACCCTCACCCTTTGGCATGAACCAGAACATCAGCGCCGTGATGCAGCCGCAAAGAAGTGTTCCAATCCACACAGCATCGGCGCCATAACTTTCGAGAATCTGAATGCCTAACCATGGGCCAATCGCGACTGCCACACTGAATCCCATCATGTACAGTCCCATGTAAGCGCCTGCCTGTTTGCGAGGGGCAAGGTCCGAAACGTAAGCGGAACTCGCGGGCAGGAGAATCATTTCTCCAAACGTCCAAATTACTACAGTCACTGCCACAGCTGGCACGTTGTTAACAATGGCCAGAGCGCCGAAGCCCAATCCTATCAGGACTGCTCCAAGCGCGATTGAATGACGATGGGACCAGTCGGCCATGGCTGTGTTTAGAGGCACTTCGACGAGAATAATGATTACGGTGTTGATGGCTAGCAATAAGCCGAACCCCGCCTCCGTCATCTGAAGGTCACGGACTAAAAACAAGGGCATCGCCGCCAGGGTTTGAAAGAAGATGAGCTCAACCGGAAGCATCGCAAACAGGAAAAAGATGAAGCGGCGATCTTTGAGCACGTCCAGATAACGAAGCGTGGGCTGAGGCTCACTGTTGGCAGACCCCGAGGCCCGGTGCATTGCATCAAGACTAGTCTCAACCTTGCCCACCATCCGCCAGGGAAGGGCAACAATCAATAGGCCGGCCAGGAGCGAAGTCGCGCCGTCTACATAAAAGAGGAGTTTGAACGAGTGCATCGCCAGGAAGCCGCCAATGACTGGACCGATGCTCATCCCAACGTTGATCGCCAGGCGAGTTAGTGCGAAGGCCGCCTTGCGTTGCTGGGGGCCCGCCAGGTCGCCGATGATAGCCATGCTGGGAGGACGAAAGGCTTCGCTCGCGATGGCCCACAACGCGGTGAGCACAAAGATCCCTGGCAATGAGTCAACAAAAGGAAAAATGAAAAGCAGCAGCCCGGCCAGCAGCAGCGATAACTTCATGATGCGTAGGCCACCTAGACGATCCGACAATCGCCCGGAGAGGGGCGCTACTATAATCGCGCTGATTCCGTAGATAGTGAGGGTCAAACCGGCCGTGGCTGCCGGCAACTGACGATTAACGGTGATATACAACGTCAGGAACGGGAGGACCATCGTGCCTGAGCGATTCACCAGGATGGCCAGACAAAGAAACCAGATCTCCCGTCGTAGCGATCCTAATCCGCGCCAGGGATTCAAGCGATGATACCCTCCTGAAGTTCGCACGAAAAGTAACTCAATGAACAACTCCCGTTTTAGATAGGGCACTTGTGCCCTGAGCGTGCGGACAAGTCCGCCTTCTAAACGATTGGCTTTTCGTCTAGTGGTTGACCTCTTTAAAACGAAAGCAGTTAAGATCGTGATCGTTGACCATCCCCACGGCCTGCATGAATGAATAGCAAATTGTCGAACCAACAAACTTGAAGCCCCTCTTTGCCAGGTCTTTGCTCATCGTCGTTGATTCTTCAGAAAGCACCGGAACAGGTTGTCCACGCTTCCGCCGGCGCGTAAGGCCACCGACAAACTGCCAGACGTATGCATCGAAACTGCCGAATTCTTTTTGCACCGTCAGAAATGCTTTGGCATTTTGAATTGCGGCGTGGATCTTGAGGCGATTGCGAATGATGCCCGCGTCGTTAAGTAATCGGGCGACCTTTTGCGCGTCGTACCTGGCTATTTTTTTAGGATCAAACCGGTCGAAGGCGGCACGATAATTTTCGCGCTTTCGCAGGATAATTTCCCAACTCAGACCCGCCTGCGCGCCTTCGAGAATCAAGAACTCAAATAGTTTCCGATCGTCGTGAACCGGCACGCCCCATTCTTCGTCGTGGTAGGCGATTGACAAATCTGACTTTGCCCAATCGCAACGCTTCGTCATGTACGTATGTTAGCAGGAAGAAAGGGCAGTTGGTGAGAGGTGGTAGCAGAGATGTCTTCTCGACATCAATTAGAACTGGTTGAATTCTTTTGGCGAAACTGAATGTCTTAGATCCGCTGCCAGTCCCGGAGGGACCGAATGTTTATAGCATCGCGGTTCTATAAACCTTCGCCACTCCGGAGGGAGTGGAATGTGCTTGATCAGTCACTTGGCGGCAACATTTCGCTCCTCTGGAGCTTCAAGCCCAGGAGTAATGTCGGTCTATAAACATTCGGCTCCTCCGGAGCCGGCCAAATGTTTTAACCCCGCCCTAAACGTCCGGCCAAACCCGCCACCACTGTGACGAGTTCGTTTGCTTCGACCGGTTTGGCGATGTGAGTACTGAAGCCGGCAAGAATCGCGCGCATTCGATCCTGAACTCGCGCGTAGGCAGTCAAAGCCACTGCTGGGATGCGCTGATTTTGATTGCCCTCCAGTTTGCGAATCTGTCTGATCAAATCGTAGCCGTCAGTGTTAGGCATTCCAATATCGCTGATCAGTAGGTCGAATGCTGTCTCTTCCAGAGCCCTTAGCGCCTCATCGGCACTCGCCATTGCCGTCACCTTTGCACCGTATTGCGCCAACTCAACGCTGATCAGGTCCAGCGTATCAGTCTCATCATCGACGAGAAGAATTTGTAATCCTTCAAGAGTTGGGGGCTCCGATTGGGCGTCTCTAAAGATAGAAGAAGCGCTGACTAAAGCTTCCTGGCGAAGCTCGCCGCTCGGCAATGGCAGGCGGAGGGTGAAAATTGCGCCGGTCCGCTCATCGCGGTTTTCCACAGTAATTGTGCCACCATGTAATTCGACCAGATGCCGAACGATGGCTAAACCCAAACCCAGACCGCCATGTGTTCGCGTGGTTGAACCATCAGCCTGCCGGAAACGCTCAAAAACATGGGGAAGAAATGCTGGGTCAATACCCGGCCCACTATCTTTAACCTGCACCAGCACATGCGTTCTATCCTGGCTAACGGAGATCTCAACCTGCCCGCCCGCCGGCGTAAACTTGGCAGCATTCGATAGAACATTCCAAACGACCTGTTGAAGCCGATCAGCATCCCCTGACACCATCCTCAAACTCGCGTCTATGATGGTCTCAATCTTTATGTCCTTGGCTTCCAGGGCGGGACGCATGGCGTCGAGAGCAGCGTCAACGACTGCCACGAGATCGACAGGACCGAGATTGAGTTGAAGCTTGCCTGTAATCACCCTCGAAACATCGAGAATGTCCTCGATGATCTGTTTCTGCGCCCAGGCATTTCGTTCGATAACTTCGAGAGCGTGGTTTGCGCTCTCGCGATCGAGCCGGCCGGAATTCAGCATTCGCGACCAGCCGATTACGGCGTTCAAAGGCGTACGCAACTCGTGAGAAAGGGTGGCGAGGAATTCATCTTTCAAACGGTTTGCCTGCTCAGCTTCAGCACGCGCTGCTCTTTCACGTTTGAAGAGCACTTCGCTTTCTCGCTGGGCCCGCTTGCGTTCAGTGTTATCGTGCGTGAAGCAACGAGTATGAACAAAAGTTTCGTTTTCAAAGTAAACGCTGGAGCTAATGCGAGCGTCTTTGATTGAACCATCCTTACAACGAAGCTGTGCCTCGAAGTTCTTGAGCACTTCACCAGATTGGAGCCGCTTGAGTATGTCTTGAATCACACGATGGTCTACATGAAATTCGGCGATGTGATGTCCTTCGTATTCCTCGCGCTCGTAACCGAGCATATCCAGCTCGGCTTGATTGACACGGATTACAGTGCCGTCTGCTCCAACCCAATGCATGGCCACCGCTGAGTTCTCGAAAAAGTCGGTCAGCTGCGCTTCGTTTCGTTGCAGTGCTTCTTCCGTTTGTTTACGCGAGGTGATGTCTCGTTTGATACCGACGTAGCACAACAGTTCACCGGCGGCGTTGCGCATTGCAAACGCAGACAATTCAATGTGCCTGGTTTCACCCGACTTGGTTTTGCTGACAGCTTCGCCGCGATACTCGCCTTTCTCTGCAAGCTCGCTCGCTATTTCGGCAAAGACTTCGTCGCCGAGATGGATGGCCGGTGTTTTGTTTTTGAGTTCTTCGTCTGTATAGCCGAGTAACTGCGCGTGGGCCGAATTCTGCTCCAGATAAAAGCCTTCCGGATCAATGATGGCGATAGGTTCGTTGGAGTGTGTGAAGATGGCTCGATATAAATCCACCGAGTCTCCAACTTTCGAATTGGCAGACGGAAGTGTTTCCTCGATGTATGCGTCAATAGACATAGATCAGGCTTGATAGAGGGGGAAACGGGGGGTTATCGGGTACTTCAGGGGTGCCACGAATAATAGCACCGATGTCCACTGACTCTTAAATAGGCGCTTAGCGGCGCCGCGGTTAGAGGTGTATAGAGTACAAGCTTTAGCTTGCGGCGTGGGCGTGAGACCAGCTGCGAAGTAGCCAAGCAGCAACCTGAAGGTTGTACTCTAAACACCTCTTAACCGGCCTCCAAATTAACCGTCGGTCGGTCTATGGCCGGTTGTAAATCGACGTAACAATCAGGCGTTTGACTTAACCGGACTTTTAGATGTAAAAGCCTTGCTGAATCATAAGACTCCACAAGCCCTTAGAACCTCCCTTGCCTCAAATCAAGGGAATTGACCGAATGGAAGGAGATCGAAATGGCTTTACGTTTAGGCGACATCGCACCCGATTTCTCAGCAGATACTACAGATGGCCCGATTCAGTTTCACGACTGGATTGGCGATAGCTGGGCTGTCCTGTTTTCCCACCCTAAAGACTTTACCCCCGTCTGCACCACAGAGCTCGGTGAGTGTTCACGTCTGAAACCCGAGTTTGATAAACGCGGCGTTAAGGTGATTGGATTGAGCGTCGACCAAACTGAATCGCACAAGCGTTGGGCAGAGGACATTCGCGAGACCCAGGGTTCAGCCTTGAACTTTCCCATCATCGCCGATCCGGATCATAAAGTGGCCGAACTCTACGACATGATCCATCCTGAGATTAGCGATATATTCACAGTCAGATCCGTCTACATCATTGGACCAGACAAGAAGGTCAAATTGATGATCACCTATCCGGCTTCGACCGGCCGCAACTTTGACGAGATTCTGCGCGTGATCGATTCACTGCAACTAACGGCGAAATACAGCGTCGCCACGCCGGTCAACTGGAAAGACGGTGACGACGTGATCATCGTTCCTTCGTTGTCGGATGAAGATGCGAAAGCGAAGTTTCCCGCCGGCTGGAAAGCGCCGAAACCATATCTTCGCATTACGCCGCAGCCAAATAAGACTACGACTACCGACACTGCCGCGAAGAGTGCTTCGTAAGAGTACTAGCCGCAATAGTGACTGGTTTGGTTGAGATTAAAGGCGCAGAGCATGCAGTTCTGCGCCTTTTCTGCAAACTAATCCGGGTCAGAGTTCGTTGCCGGCGAGGGTGGGTTGGCGTACATATCGCGCACTAAGTCCCGCAATTCAAAAAGAGGCGCAAATACGCGTGGCGATCTAATTCACACCGTGGCTTTAGCCCGCTGATGATGGCCCTTAATATGAAGACGAACTGTTTTAACGGTTTTTTGGTCACTACGGATCCCGCGAAACCGTTGGAAACGGTTGCAGGATCGTTCTAAAGCGCCAAAGGCGCGAAATGTGAAAGCCTGGGCCATCGGCCCAGGTGGGAGCGCCTGAAGCTCCTTAGCGCTGAAGGCGCGAAATGATGTTGAAGGCAGCCGCAATCACAATTTCTCTCTGCGCCACTACCTATTTCGCGCCTTCAGCGCTTCCAGATTTCAGCCGCTTACCTGGGGCGTTGCCCCAGGCTTTCACTTTTCGCGCCTTTGGCGCTGCGGACGGAAGCTTCACACGGACCGCTACCGCGCTCGGTTCTGTCACGAGACCTCCAGCATCCGGCGCTACCGCGCTCGGTTCTGTAATGGCGATTCGCAATGGCTAATTTGGCAGACCGCGAGGTGGCAGCTCATCCAACAAAGCGAACGGCCTAACCCGTGCGTACTGAAGCGTAACAAGCCTCGACGAGTTCCACTGACTTGAGACCATCAAACGCAGTTACTGCCGGCGGCTTACCTTCAATAATCGAATCGACAAAGCTTCTGTCCTCCTGCAAGTAGCCCCACTTCTCCTCTTTTGCGAGTTGATGCATCGGGTGTTCGACAAGCTTTCCATCGAGACCTTCGCTATAGACAATGCTCTCCATTTCGTTTGTCACAATCGTCGTGTGGTGGCCGAACACCTCCACCCGCTCGAAAGGGAAGTGCCAACTCGCGTCCGCAGATGAAGCGAACGTCGCGTGCACGCCACTGGCAAACTGCAGGAGCACTGAAAAATCATCTACCTCAGGATACTCGTGCGTTGATCCGATTGCTTGAAGCATGGCCACTTCGCCAAAGAGGAACCGCATCATGTCAAACATGTGAATCGTCGTCTCATAAAGAAAGCCGCCGGTCACGTTCGGGTCACCCACCCATGCCGGATTCTGCAGCTCACCGCGATTCATCTTGACGTGGGCCGAATGTGGCGCGTGTGTAGTCTCGAGTAGTCGCTTGAGTCCTGTATATACGGGCGCAAAACGCCGGTTGTGACCCACCTGAAACACTGCGCCACTCTTAACTGCAGCTTCCAGCACATCTTTAGCGTCGTCGAGGTTGGTGGCCATCGGCTTTTCGCAGAAGACATGTTTGCCGGCAAGCGCAGCTGCGATGGCCAGCTCCGTGTGCTTTGTATTGGGAGTTGTGATGTAAACAGCGTCAGCGCTTTCGATTACTTCATCTGCGCTTTTAGCTGATCGCGCGTCGCAGGTACTAGCCACGCGTGCGCAGGCCTCGTCCACGATGTCATGAACACTGACCAGTTCGACGCGTTCGTCGCGGGCCAGAATCGTTGCATGCAGCCCACCAATGTACCCCGCACCGATGATTCCGATTTTTAGTTTAGGCATAAGAGGTTCGTCGATTGAAAGCGGCTCTGCCGCGTTCCGTGCGGTAAGCCTATGGCTTACCGACAAATCGTATCTTGCCTGAGGCTACGCCTCTGTGTCGGGCCGGCGAGTCCGACCATAACGCGGAGGCATAGCCTCAAAGAAGGGAAGCGTCCGGCGGTAAGCCATAGGCTTACCGCACGGAACGCGGCAGAGCCGCCGAGCTAATCGAGCGTGCCGGTATTGTCCTTGCTCGCCGCCAACACCCCTTCTACGGCCAAGCGCGCCTCCCGGGCCAGCTCCAAGGGATCTCGCTCCCAGTATTCCGGCCGGAAGATTTCGATGCTGGCTACTCGATCGTATCCAATCCGCCGAAAGGCCTGCAGCATTTCCTTTAACGGCAATATGCCGAGCCCCGGCAATAATCGATGGGCATCCTGCAGTTGCTGACGTGGAAGATCCTCTGCGTCGTTGATGTGAAAAATGAAGAGCTTGCCAGGGTCGATCGTATCGATGCTTTCGATAGTTGATTGACCAGCGTAAAAATGAAAACTGTCGATAACGAGGCCCACGTTTTCACGATCAACTCGCATCACGATCTCATTTGCCAAATCCAACGTCTGAACGCTGCAATCGGTTTGGCCCAAAAACTCGAAGCCGAGGGCGACTCCATGATTTTCAGCAATGGTCCCAAGTTCATCAAGTACACGTGTGGATTCTTCGACAATCTCCTGCCGGCCAGGAGGCGTCTGCGGTAATTGGCCCGGCACAACTACGACGTAGGGACATTCCAGTGATTCAGCCACAGCACTCAATTCCTCGCATTCGTCTTTGATTCGCGAGTAATTATCAGCGCTGCGAAACGTAATGTGCTCAATGGAATTGATACTGAGTGGCTGAACACCATATTCACCGAAGAGGTTTCGAAGACCGGTGACAGAATTCGTTTTTAGATACTTGCGCAACTTGGCTGCCCAAATCTCGAGATACGGAAACCCGGCGTCTCGCGCTACCCGTATGTCGGTTGCGAGATCGGCTTTCATG
>JBGTCM010000417.1:0-1955 GCA_041748795.1 Pyrinomonadaceae bacterium | reverse complement strand
AGTTCCATTTCGCCGGCTGAAAGAATCCCTGCTTATCGACCATCTTCCAACGGTCCATTAGTTGGCTCTTTTGCGCGTTAGGGTATGAGCGTTGCTTAAACTGAAGCAATCCGAAGTAGTTTTGTATTAAGGAGTAACCTCCCGGTAATGAAGCCCAGAATACTTGTAGTCGATGACGATGAGGCCATCACTCAGCAGTTGCTCTGGACACTCAGCGAAGAGTACGACGTGATGGTTGCTAATGACATGCAGACGGCCGTCCGCCGTCTCATGATTTATCCACCCGACGTTTCCATTCTCGACCTGCACCTGCCGCCTGATGTGGACACCGTGGAGGTGGGACTCCGCGTTTTGGAATACATCAAGTCGCACGTGCCGAAGTCGAAGGTCCTGGTAATCAGCGCATCCAGTGGTATCCAGACCCGCAAGGCGTGTTACGGAGCGGGCGCGGATGAATTTCTCGGCAAGCCATTCGACACCGAACTGCTGCTTGCGACGATGCGGCGAATGGCCCCGAGCTACGTGGAAATTGCGTAGCTGGCAAGGCCCTTCAAGCAGTCATCAGAAACATGAGCGGCGGCGACCGGGTTTCAGCCTGAAGGGCTGAAACCGTGAACCGGCGGAGTGGAGACGTGAGTCGTTCGCTCTGCTCCAGTTTTTTGCCTGGTGAAGGTAATCTCCGCAAACTAACAGTTTGCGTTACGGTGCTAACAGTTTGCCTTACAGTCTGCGATAATACCTGCCTCGCGTTTTCAAAATTACAATTCTTGGCATGGTCGACCCCCTCCGGGGTTTGCACGCCCGCCGGACGTAGTTACCGATGAGTGAAGCCAGCGACAGAGTCATCGGAGTTACTGAACTCCCAATTTTTCCCTTGACGGTAGTCTTATTTCCTGGCGTGCCGCTCCCTCTGCACATTTTCGAGCCGCGTTACCGGCAAATGCTGAGCGATATCAGGGCCGGAAACAACCTGTTCGGGCTTTCCTATTTCGACGCTTCGGCCTCAGAAAAAGAAATCCCACCGGCGGGTCATATTGGTTGCGTGGCTGAAGTGACTGAGAGCCAGCCATTGCCTGATGGACGTTCAAACATTCTCACGATTGGTCTGATCAGGTATCGCATAGAAGAATATGTCGAGCGCGAAGATCCCTATCTGGTGGCCCGGGTCAGTTTTTTTGAAGACGAGGACGAAGACGATAAAAGTTTGCGCGAGAGCTCGCGTGAGGTAGCCGAGAGTTTTACACGCATTGCGCGCGCGGTGCGAACCATCAACGACGAGCGGGCCAGCCTTCCGGACATCAGCGAGACCGAGCCACAGAGACTTTCGTTTCTGGTCGCGGCGGCGATGGAAGTGGATTCCGATGTGAAGATGGAGCTGCTCGAACTGCGGTCTACTTCCGAGCGATTGCGTCGTTTGCGGGAAATGCTGACGCGCGCACTTTCAAACTACGAAGAGCGGGCGCGTGTGCACCAGCTGGCCAAGGGCAACGGTCACAGCGGTAAGAAAATCGAATTGGAGTAAGTAGGACAGACATCGCTGTCTGTCGGTGTTTAGCCAAAGAACCGGCACGCAGGCACACGAACCTTAATAGAAGGATATCTGCAACACCGAATCGGCTTGTAACGAAACATCGACAGAGCGGAATGTCTGTCCTACTTAGAACTAAATGCGTGTAAAGGTCCTCTTTTTTGGCGCAGCCCGCGATGCGGTGGGCCAGAGTGAATGCGAACTGGTCCTTACCGGCGTCACAACCTCATCACAAGCTCTGGCGAAATTGATTGAACAATTCCCCGACCTGGGCCGTTTCGGCAACTCTCTTTTGTTTGCTGTTAACCAGGAATACGCGCGCGAAGATCGTGAAGTAAAGGATGGAGACGAGCTGGCTCTTTTCCCGCCGGTGAGCGGAGGCTCGACGCCAGATAAGGAGACCGCGACGTCAAGGAAGTCCGTGCAG